>JAYVXK010000032.1:0-9119 GCA_043785265.1 Myxococcales bacterium
GTCTTGATGCTCGTCTCGTAGATCTCAGTTGGGTACGTGAACGACGTGAACGTGAAGTACGCGTCGTCGTCGTCCTCGCGCCCGACGAGATTCGACGCGGTGCCGATCGCAGGCAGCGGAATCTGCCGCAGAAGTTTGCCGTGCAGATCGTGCAACTCGAGTTGAGTGACGACGTCCTTCAGGTACGAAAGACTCAACGCTCCTCCAACCACGCTCATCGCGTCGAGCGTCGCGTCTTTGCGCTCGGGGACGATCTCTGTCCACTTCTCACGCTCAGGATGCGCAAGATCGGCGACGAATACGTGCCCATTCGGCGCGCCGTCATCGGTCTTGATGTAGACCCGATCCCTGTAAATGTGCGTGTCGTACTTGAAGGCTTTGCCCACAGCCAAAGGCTTGAACGGCTCCTTGTCGCCTTTGCGCGCATCGCGAAAATAAAGGTCCGTCGAGGACCAGCCATGTTGCACGAAGAAGAAGAGCCAACGACCATCACGCGACAGCTCCGCGCCGATGAAGGTCTTCGCGTCGTTGGTTCTTTCGTGAATGCGTTTGTCGGTCTTGGGATCTTCGCCGAGCTTGTGGAAACGAACTTCTGCAAAACCAGGGCGCTCGGACGTCGTGATGGTCGTGCCGTCGACCTCGGGGATCCACGTGTAATAAAATCCGTCGCTCGATGGTGTCCACGAAACGTTGGCGTACTTCGCGCCGTCGATCACGTCGCGAGGCGTGTCTTTGCCAGTTGCAGCGTCGAGCACGTGGAGCACGGCTTCGTCGGAGTTGTGCTTGTTCTTGAGGTACGCGACCCATTTGCCGTCATGCGATTCGAAGGTGCCACGCAGAGAGACACTGCCCTCGTCCGACCAACCGTTGGGGTCAATCAGAGGGCGAGCGTTGGCGGTCTTGCCGTCGCGGACATAGAAAACTGACTTCTCTTGTGTGGCCTCGCGCTTGCTGAAAAACCAACGCGAGCCTTCGCGATAGGGGACACCCATCGACTCGACGTAGAAGAGCTCCTTGAGGCGTGCCGCGATCGCGTCTCGATCGGTCAGCCCCTTGAGCTTGTCGCGAGCAAAGGCATCTTGCGCAGCGCCCCACGTTTTGGCGTCGGCCGACTTGAGGTCCTCGAGCCAGCGGTAGTCGTCACTGACGACAGTTCCAAACAGAGTCTCGGTCACTGTCTGTTTGCGTGTCGCGGGATAGCCCCAATTCGTCGCCGCTTTAGCGGGTGACGCGTCAATGGTTGATGCGTCAGCGGTTGCGACGCCGTTGCTCGGTGGGTGGGGATTTGGCGTCTCGCCGCCGCAGGCCACCAAGGTGAACATCCCGACGACAAAAGGGCGGACCCATTGCATGGCCGCTTCGTAGCATGCGTTCGGTGCGCCGTTTACCTTCTGCAGACGTCTCGCTAAGGTCCGCGGCACGATGGCAAAGCTGACGAAGCGCAAGCAGAACAAACATCAACGCTGGGACAAGCGCTTCATCCCACGCAGCACCACCAATCCCCGCGTGGTCTACGGCCTCGGCGCGATCGGCGCGCTCGCGCTCGGCGCAGGATTTTGGGGCCAATTCGGTAGCATGTTGCACAAGGTCCCCGAAGGCGTCGAGCCTTGGCAGTATGCGCCATGGGTGCTTGCCGGCGGTGCGATCGTGATCGGCATCGCGATTTGGATCGGCACGAGCGGTGCGGCTGCCGTGCGCATCGGCTCGGGAGGCGTCGCCGAAGAGCGAGGTCAAGGCCGTCGCATCGCGTGGTGGGCAGTGGACGCTGTGCTGTTCGACGAAGGCGCTCTCGTGGTGAAAGGCGAAGGCGAAACTGGCGAAGACGAGACCATTCGCCTCTCGCTGAGCTCGCTGCCCGAAGCGGCGGCATGTGCCCTGAAAGAGGCCACCGCGCGCATCGAGAGTAAGATCACCCTCTCCGAAGAAGACCGCGCTCAGATTCCAGTTGCACACAAAGAAGACGGCGAGGCGATGCCTCCTGTGCCTCTGCAACTGGTGGGCAAAAGATGCAGGAAGTCGGACAAGATCATCGCCTACGAGCCTGACGCTCGCGTGTGCCCGAAGTGCGAGAGCGTCTATCACAAGGTCAGCGTGCCGAAAAAATGCGTGTGCGGCGCGTCCCTCGAACACTTGCGTGTGAAAGAAGAGGCATGACCTCTCCATTCGATCTCACCCTGCAGCGCGCTCTCGTGACGGGAGCGAGCAAAGGGATTGGCGAGTCGATCGCAAAAGGACTTGCCGAGCAGGGCGCGCGCGTATGCGTCCACTACAACCATGATCGCGCGGGTGCCGATCGCGTCGTTTCAGAGATCGTGCGCGCTCACGGATCGGCGTTCGCGCTCGGTGCAAACCTCTCGAACTGGGACGCAGGCATCGATCTCGTCGCGCGAGCGGAAGCCGAGCTAGGTCCACTCGATCATGTGATCGTCAATCATGGCATTTGGAAAGAAGCCGCGATCGACGTGATGACCGAAGCGCAATACGACGAGATGATGAACGCCAATGTGCGTGGCGCATTCAGTGTCGCGAAGGCTGCTGCCGCATCGATGAGAGCCCGTAAAAATGGGCATATCGTGTTCATCGCGAGCACGGCAGGTCAACGCGGCGAAGCGCTTCATGGTCACTACGCGGCGAGCAAAGGTGCACTCATCAGTCTGACCAAGAGCTTGTCGTCCGAGCTCGCGCCGCTGGGCATTCGGGTCAATTGCGTGGCGCCAGGATGGGTGCTCACGCCCATGAGCGCGGCCGCACTCGAAGACCCAGCAGGGAGCGCCAAAGTGTTTGCAACGATTCCACTCGGCCGCGTCGGCACGGTCGAAGAGATCGCAGGTCCCGTCGCGTTCTTGTGCAGTCGTGCAGCGGGCTTCGTCACGGGAGAGATCCTCAACGTGAATGGCGGCGCAGTGTTGGTGGGTTAGGCGGGAGATCAGCATGAGCGACAAAATCGCAGTCTTGGGTACAGGAACGATGGGGCAGGGCATCGCGCAGATCGCGGCGTCGAAGGGATTTGCGACCCACGTCTACGACGTGAACGCAGACCGCGCGCGAGCGGCGATCGATGCGATCGCGGTCGTCACCGAGAAACTGGTGCAGAAGACGAAAATTTCCGAGGCCGATCGTTCGAGTCTGCTCGCTCGCTTGTCGATCTCCACGGACGTCGCCAAGGCAGTGGAAGGCGCGACTGTCGTGATCGAGGCCGCACCAGAAGACATGACGCTCAAGGTCGACCTCTTCAAGAAAGTGGTCGCCGCCGCACCAAGAGACGCAATTTTAGGCTCGAACACGTCGTCGCTGAGTTTGACCGAACTCGGCGCGCGCATCGGTGAAGCGCACCGCACCGTGGGTCTGCACTTCTTCAATCCACCACCCGTGATGGAGCTCCTGGAGATCGTGCGTGGGCTTTCCACGAGCGACGAGACGGTGACGCGCGCTCTCGAGCTCGCGGCGAAGTTTGGCAAGACGCCCATCATCGTGCGTGACACTCCTGGATTTGCGACGAGCCGGTTGGGTGTGATTTTGGGTGCCGAAGCGATTCGCATGCTCGAGTCGGGCGTGGCGAGCATCGTCGACATCGATCGCGCCATGGAGCTTGGCTATCGGCACCCGATGGGACCGCTCAAGCTTACGGACCTCGTAGGCCTCGACGTGCGTCTCGCCATCCTCGATCATCTGCACAAAGAAGTTGGCGAGCAGTTTCGCGCGCCCGCGCTGTTGCGCACCATGGTGCGAGCAGGCAAGCTCGGCAAGAAGTCCGGCGAAGGGTTCTACGTCTGGAAAGACGGCGTACCGCAAGCCAAAGGTTGATCGATGATGCGGCGAGTAGTTCTAGCCCTGATTTTGGCCGTGTCCGCGTGTGGCGGCGATCCTTCTGGCCAAGGAGCGAACGCGCCTGTCGTCGACAAGACTCCGCCGCCGCCTGAAGTCATGGCGTTGGTCGTGCACGTGTCTGGCAGCACCGACGAAGTTTCTGAAGCGATCGTCTCGCACTATCAAATGTCGCTCGCACGCTCGGGTTTTCGCATTGCGCAGACCAGCAGCGAAGCCCATGACGTCGAGATCCAACTCGTGATCAGCAAAGAAGTGGTGCCGAGTTTTTGGCGCATGCAAGTCAACGGGCGCGAGCAAGTGAAGCTACGCGTGCGTGTCGTCGCTGCGGTCATGGGACTCCAACCGTCGGCGCGACTCGACATGGTCCAATCCGAGTTCGACATGACCGAAGGCGAGGCGCCACCCGAAGGCGGTCTCGCGAGACTCGTCCTTGGCTATGCCAAGTCACCCAACCTCGCGAGATGGGCCATCGCGCGCCAATCAACGGCCCCTGCCGTTGATCCACACCCGACCGCCCCGACAGCGAACCGACCCACGCCAGCGGACGACGCGACTTGGTACAAGTTGAATCCTGTTCTGTGCAAGGTGCCGCAGAAGCTCGACGCGTGTGATCCCGTGCGAGCGTACTTGGTGAAGTGGCCCGCCGGCGCACACGCGGCAGAAGCGCGCGCGACACTCGACGCGGCACAGCCGACTCTCGAGAAATTGCAAAAAGACGACAACGACTGGCAGGCCGTGCGTCCTGACGACTGCCGCAAAAAGAAGACGCGCGATGCGTGTGCAGGAGTCGAGGTGTACTTGAATCGCTATCCCGCGGGTCTCCATGCAGACGACGCCAAGCGTCTCCTCGGACGCTGACAGGTCAAGGCGGACACGTCGTCTTCACACACGCGATCGCGGCATTCACGTCGTTTGGAAATTGATCGTTGCAGTCGTCGAGGCACGCTTGACGATCCTCGGAGGGTTTGCCATTCGCGGGCGCACCACTCGCAGACGGCGCTGCGTTGGAATTCGTCGGAGCGTTGGTCGCGCTGCTCGAGGCCCCTGGCTTGATCGGAACGGGCCCATAAAAATGCGGCTTGTTGACGCTTGGCAACGGAGGCAACGCCGCATCGGGCACATTGAGCACGACAACAGGAATCTCACTCACGCTAGGAGAAGCAGTCATGGTCGCGCGCGTGTCGTCCTTTTTGCGGTTCGTCACGACCGATGCGGTGATGACCGCAGCGCCCACGAACAACAAGAGCACTCCAGACACGAGCGCCACGATCGGCCAGATGCTCGCGTTTGATGCTTGCGCACGCGCCGAGACCAGCGGTTGATCGGTCGAGCCACCGACGATCGTCGCGCCATAAGCGAGCTCAGTCGCAACTGGCGCGCGTGGAGACGATTTCTCCCGCGATGCGATCGGACCCGATCCTGGGAGAGTCGGCAGCACGCCAAGATCGCCCATCGCATGGATGGTCGGAGTATCTGCTTGAAGCGCCCCGGGCAGGGCCGCGAGCTGCTCTCCGGCAGTGCGGAAACGCGCCGACGGATCTCGCGCGCACGAATGCAATAACCAGTTGTCGAATGTCGGCGGCAAAAATGGCCACCGACGGCTCGGCGCGTACATCGCGTATCCCAGCACTTTTGCGAGCACATCGGGGATGGTCGTGCCCTGAAAATAAGGTTGCCCCGTCAGCAAGAAAACAGTGATGAGCCCAAGCGACCACACGTCCGATGCGGGTCCGATCATCGAGACGCGACCTGCGGCTTGCTCGGGCGACATGTACAGCGGTGTTCCCATGACTTCGCCCGTTTGGGTCATCGCGCCGCCGCTCGTCATCGACGCGCTCACGAGTTTGGAAATCCCAAAGTCCAAAATCTTCACCACGGTGGTGCCGTCTTCGCGCCGATGAAGAAACAAATTTTCGGGCTTGAGATCGCGATGCACGATCCCGATTTGATGACTGCGATCGAGCGCACGCGCGACCTGCGTGAGCATGTTCACGACCTCTTGTGGATGAAGCCGACCACGGGAGAGGACGAGCTTTTGGAGGTCGTCGCCTTGAAGCACCTCCATCGCCAAGAACGGCGCTCCACCCAGTTCGCTCGCGACATCTGCGTCGAGCACCTTCACCACGCTCTCGGAGCCTATTTTTGCTGGTGCGCGTGCTTCGCGACGAAAACGCTCGATCGAATCGGGATCTCCCGCGGCCGCTCCGTGCAGCACTTTGAGCGCGACGTGATTTCCCGTCGCCAGATGTTCCGCCAAGTAGACCGCGCCCATTCCGCCGCGCCCGAGTTCGCGCACGATGCGGTACCGCGAGGCGAGGATGGTGCCGGGCGCGAGGTCCACAACGGCAGACTAGCAGCCGATCTGGTCGGTCACCTGCAATCGGACCGAACTCTACGGGTTCGAGCACCGGGCACATCGGACACAAGCGCGCGGTTCGCGTGTAGTGTGCCGCGCATGCACGCCGCATACATCGTCTCTGCTGTGCGAACGCCGATTGGCAAACATCGGGGTGCGCTCTCTACGGTGCGCGCCGACGATCTGGCCGCGCATGTCTTGTCTGCCGCGCTCGATCGCTTTCCGGGCCTGAAATCAAGGCTCGATCAAGTCATTTTCGGTGCGACCAATCAGGCGGGCGAAGACAATCGCAATGTCGCACGCATGGCCGTGCTGCTCGCGGGACTGCCGTACGAAGTCCCCGCAGTCACCGTGAATCGTCTATGCGGCTCGGGCATGGAAGCGATCTGCGACGCGGCCATGCGCATCGCGGTGGGCGACGCGAGCGTCGTCGTGGCAGGTGGTGTTGAGAGCATGACGCGCGCGCCATTCGTCATGGCCAAGAGCGACGAGGCCTTTAGCCGCACGGCTCCGCGCGTGTTCGACACCAGCCTCGGCTGGCGCTTCGAGAATGCACGCATGGCGGAACGATTTCCGCTGCAGTCGATGGGTGAGACCGCAGAAAATGTCGCCGAAAAATGGAAGATCACGCGCGACGACCAAGACGCGTTCGCGGCGCTTTCGCAGCAGAAAGCAGGCCGCGCCTTGGCCGCCCGTGCATTCGACGCAGAGATGGCGCCGGTCGTGATTCAAGGCAAGAAGGGCGATCCGATCGTTTTCTCGCAGGACGAATCACCGCGACCAGACGCCACGTCTTTGTCGCTCGGCAAACTCGCACCAGTGTTTCGCAAGGGCGGTACGGTCACCGCAGGCAACAGTTCTCCCATCAATGATGGCGCGAGCGCCGTCCTGGTCGTGAGCGAAGAGATCGTCGCGGCCGAAAAACTCGAACCGCTCGCCCGAGTGGTGGCGTTCGCGAGTGTCGGTGTGGAACCCAATTTCATGGGCGAAGGACCGATCGCAGCCACCAAGAAAGTGTTGGCGCGCGCGAACTGGTCGATCGACGATCTCGATCTCGTCGAACTCAACGAAGCCTTCGCCTCGCAGTCGCTCGCGTGCGTACGCGGTCTCGGACTCGACATGAGCAAGGTCAACGTCAACGGCGGAGCGATCGCGTTGGGCCATCCCATCGGATCGAGCGGATGTCGAATCGTCGCGACCCTGGTGCACGCAATGAAGGCGCGTAACCACAAGCGCGGCCTCGCCACCGCATGCATCGGTGTCGGTCAGGGCATCGCCATGCTCGTCGAGAGGTAGACGGTTGACTCGTCACCTGTTGCCGCCGCCCGCAGGATCTCCCTGGGATTTGCCTGTTTCCGAGGCGCCACTCGCGTTCGTCGATCTCGAAATGACCGGTCTCGACGCAGACCGCGATCGCGTCGTGGAGATTTGCGTGGAGCGTTGGGTGGGTGAGGTTCGGGTCGATGCGCTCGACAGTTTGGTGCAACCCAGCGATGCGCGCGTGGGAGGAGCCGCCCATGTGCACGGCATCGGAGAGGCAGAGCTCGTCGGGGCACCTGCGTTCTCGACTCTCGCTGACCGCGTGCTCGGGTTGCTCGATGGTGCGGTGTTCGTCGCGCACGCAGCAGAGTGGGACATCAAGTTTCTGGGTGCGGAGATGGCCCGGTGCGGACGCGCGTTCGACGTGCCGCACTACCTCGACACACTCACGCTCTCTCGGCGATCGTTCGCGCTGCCTAGCCACTCGCTAGATGCGCTCTGCACGCATTTTGTGCTCGACCGCGGCCGCGCTCATCGTGCCAGCGATGATGTTCGCGCGATGCGCTCGGTGTTCGCCAAATGCGTCGCCGCGCTCGCTCCAGTGTCGGCGCGCGATCTTTGGGAGGTTCGCATCGCCGCTCGACGCGCCCGTGCTGCGATCGTCTTGCAATGCGAAGCGGCCGTGAATTACGGCACTCCAGTGACTGTGACGTATCGCCCGGCGCGCCGCGGCCCCGAGCCTTTGCAGATGGTTCTCACGGAAGTGCGCGCGAGCCTCGACCCGCCGAGAGTGTTGGGGTATCTGCTCCCCGGACGCGGGCGTCGCGAATTGCGAGCCGACCGCATTCTCAAGGTGGAGTCTTCGTGATGCGCTTAGCCCATGTGTGCTCACTCACAGCCGTCGTCGCTGCCGTCGCAGCATGCGGTCCGCCGGACGGCTCTACGCTGCCGAAGCGATCGCCGCTCGCCGAGAAATGGCTCACGCGCGCCAAAGCCAGCTACAAAACGGGCGACTTCGATGACGCCAAGTCTTCGGCGGCCGAAGCGCTCCACGCCGCGCCTCACGATATGGACGTTCGCGTCTTGGGAGCACGAGTCGCGCTCGCTCGTTTGGACTTTGGCGAAGCGATTCGTTTGACCGATGGGCTCTCTTCGGCGGACGTGTATCGACTTCGCGGTCGCGCGCATTGGTACGCGGGCGATCTCGAGCAAGCCGCGGACGATCTCGAAGCAGAGCTCCAAGATCCCGCCGTGAAGGACCCGTGGGCCCGCGACGTCGCCAAGCTCGCGCGCAATGGCAACGGCCGACATCCGTTTGCGATCGAAGGCACCACGGTCGACGTGGACATGCCGCCCGCAGGCTCTGCGTTGATCATCCCACTCGAGCTCGACGGCGAGCGCGTGCTCGGCATGATCGCGACCGGTGCGTCAGAGGTCGTCGTCGACGCGGGATCGCGACACGAGCCGCAATGGGTCAGTCTGCGCTTTAGCAGTCCGCGCTTCGCCAATCAGGTCGAGGTCAAAGACGTCCCCGCGTTGCCACAAGATCTGTCGTCGCTCTCGCGGCAGGTAGGCGGCACGATCAAAGTGCTCCTCGGCACGAACTTTCTGCGTCACGCGCACGCAACCTTCGATCGCCGCGGTGGTCAGTTCGTGGTGCGCAACACTGAAGCGC
>JAYVXK010000033.1:0-2783 GCA_043785265.1 Myxococcales bacterium
CGAACAGGAAGATGTCATGACACGATTGACCGGTTGGCTGGGCACTTGCGCGGGGCTGGTCCTGATGGTCGCCAGCTGCGGCGCGAGAGACACGAGCAATGCAGAGGGCGTAGACGCGAGCACGTCCGTACCCTCCTATGCGCCGACTCCGGAGCAGCAGGTGCGCGCTGCCTATGTGTCCGCACGACAGGCCGAAGGCGCGACCGACCCAGCCTATGCATTTCATCAGACCGGCAACGCGATGGAAGCTGTGCATCCAGGGTCGCAGCTGCGAGCGCGCGTGACGGAGGATGGAGTCACCCTGTCGAGAGCGGGAGAAGCCTGGAGCGCGACACTCCACACCGCGAGCATGGGGTGTCATCCTGAGCGAAGCGAAGGACCCCCGGGGGATCCTTCGGCCGTTGGCCTCAGGATGACAGGGTCGAGCAATCGCGTGCAGGTCGACAAGACCGTGGGCGATCAGCATGTCGCGGAATGGTACATCCAAGGCGCTCTCGGGTTGGAACAAGGTTGGACTCTCCAGGACAATCCTTGCACGACAGGGCGACTCGACATCGACCTAAAAGTAGCGGGTCTCACGGTCACCGATGGGAAGATCGGACTCGAACTACGGGACGAGGCCGGGGTCGCTCTGGTGCACTACACGGATGCGTGGGCGCGCGACGCCATGGGAAGATCACTCGAGACCACCATGAGCGCGACCAATGGCGGCCTCGCGATTCTTGTGGACACGCGTGGCGCGACCTTCCCAGTGGAAGTCGACCCGCTCGCTTGGTTCGAACAACAACAACTCACCGCCAACGACGGTGCCGCAAACGACGCCCTCGGCTACTCCGTGGCCGTTTCGGGAGGCACTGCGGTCGTCGGAGCCTACAAGAAGACGGTTGGGACCAACACCGCTCAAGGCGCGGCCTACGTCTTCGTGCAAAGCGGCACCACCTGGACGCAGCAGCAAAAGCTCATCGCCAGCGACGGAGCTGCATACGAACAGTTTGGTAACGCGGTGGCCGTTTCAGGCGGCACTGCGGTTGTGGGAGCGGCCTACAAGACCGTTGGCAGCAACACCGGGCAAGGCGCGGCGTACGTCTTCGTGCAAAGCGGCACCACCTGGACCGAGCAGCAAAAGCTCATCGCAAGCGACGGAGTGTCATACGACCAACTCGGAAACTCGGTGGCCATTTCGGGCGGCACGGCGGTCCTCGGGACTTACAACAAGACTGTCGGCTCGAATTCCAGCCAAGGCGCGGCCTACGTCTTCGTGCAAAACGGGACGACGTGGACGCAGCAACAAACGCTCACTGCCAGCGACGGAGTCACCAACGATTACTTCGGTTGGTCGGTGGCTGTTTCGGGGAGCACCGCAATCGCAGGAGCCTACAATAAGACCGCCGGCACCAAGACCGGGCAAGGCGCGGCCTACGTCTTCGTGCAAAGCGGCACCACTTGGACCGAGCAGCAAAAGCTCACGGCCAGCGATGGAGCCGCAAACGATTTCTTCGGTTATTCGGTTGCCGCTTCGGGAGGCACTGCGGTCGTCGGGGCTTACCGAGCGCCCATCGGCGCCAACCCCCGGCAAGGCGCGGCGTACGTCTTCGTGCGAAGCGGAACCAGCTGGACCGAGCAGCAAAAGCTCACCGCCAGCGACGGAACCCCGAACGACGAGTTCGGCACCTCGGTGGCCGTTTCGGGAGGCACTGCGGTCGTCGGAGCGCCCAACAAGACCATCGCCAACCAGACGTATGCAGGCTCGGCGTACGTTTTTGTGCAAAGCGGCACCACCTGGACGGGACAGGAAGGCCTCAGCCCCAGCGCCGCGGGCGGTCTGTTCGGTAAAGCGATCGCTGTTTCGGGAGCTAACGCAATCGCGGGAGCCTCCTACAAGAATGTTGGCACCAACGCCCAGCAAGGCGCAGCGTACCTCTTCCACCAAGCCCCTGCGAACGGGTCAACTTGCGCCCAGCCTTCCGACTGCGGCTCGGGTTTTTGCGTCGACGCCGTTTGCTGCGACACTGCTTGCAAGGGGCTCTGCCAAGCCTGCGCGGCATCGCTGAAGCAGGATGGGAAGGCCGACGGCACGTGCGGTCCTGCTCTCAACGGGCAAAACCCGCATAAAGACGCCTGTCCGGTCGACCTTCCCATCACCTGCGGGCGCGACGGATTATGCGACGGTTTGGGAGCCTGTCGCCTGCATCCCGCCGCCGGCGCACCCTGCACGACGACCTGTGCGATCGACCACGAAACAGACAGTGCGTGCGATGCCAACTGGAAGTGTGTAGCCACTAGTCCCAAGACGTGCGGCAACTATCTCTGCGGTGCCACCAAGTGCAAGACTTCGTGCACGACCAACGCCGACTGCGCCCCGAGCTACGCGTGCCAGACCGGCAAGTGCGTGGCTGGGGCTACTTGTGTCGGCAACGAATCGCACGGCGCGGATGGGAAGGTCGTTGTTTGCGCTCCCTATCAATGCGACACGACCGGCGCCTGCAAATCGACGTGTAATTCAGTCGACGACTGCGTCGCGCCTGCCACGTGCGATCCATCTCACAACTGCGTTGCGCCCGCTGCGAGCAACTCGGGCGGATGCTCGACGAGCGGCGGGAGTGAAACGACAGCCGGAATCGGTGCGTTTCTACTCATGGGTGTGATCACAAGACTGCGCAGATCGCGCAAGAACAGGAAGATGTCATGACGCGATTGACCGGTTGGCTGGGCACCTGCGCTGGACTGGTGTTGATGGCCGCGAGCTGCGGGGCGAGAGACACGAACACGGAAGGTCTCGACGC
>JAYVXK010000034.1:0-2777 GCA_043785265.1 Myxococcales bacterium
CTCTATTCGTCTGGTTCCACCGGCGCGCCCAAAGGGGCGTTGCACCTCCACTCCCACATCATGTGGACGAGCGCGCTCTATGCGCAAGGCGTGCTCGGCATGCACGAAGACGACGTCGTCTATTCGGCGGCCAAACTTTTTTTTGCTTATGGGCTGGGCAACGCGCTGACGTTTCCGCTCTCGATCGGCGCGACCGCGGTGCTCGCGCCGGACCGCGTCACGACGCGCGCATTTGCCCATGTGATGACGGCGCATCAGCCGACGATCTTTTGCGGAGTGCCGACACTCTTTGCTTCGATCCTCGCAGACGAGTCGATCGACGTCGCCGCATGCACTCGCAAGTTGCGCGCGAGTGTCTCTGCTGGTGAGGCGCTGCCCAAGCACATCGGTGAACGCTGGCGTGAGCGGTTTGGCACCGACATCCTCGATGGCATCGGATCCACCGAGATGCTTCACATCTTCATCTCCAACCGTCATGGCGAGGTGCGCTACGGCACGAGCGGACGTGCAGTGCCTGGATACGATCTCGAAGTGCGCGATGACGACGGTGGACAAACACGCGATGGGCAAGAGGGCGCTCTGTGGGTGCGTGGACCCAGCGCGGCGGTGGCTTACTGGACCCAGCGAGAACGTAGCCTTTCAACGTTTCACGGACCGTGGACGCGCACGGGTGATCGCTACGTGCGCGACGGCGACGGCTTCTACACGTACGCCGGTCGCGGCGACGACATGCTCAAAGTGGGCGGCATCTGGGTCTCTCCTTTCGAAGTGGAGAGTGCTCTCGGCGAACACGACGCAGTGCTAGAAGCCGCAGTCGTCGGCGACCCAGACGCGGATCAACTGATCAAGCCACGCGCTTTCGTCGTGCTGAAAGATGCTTCGCGCGCGAGTCCCGCACTCGAAAGTGAACTCAAAGCATTCGTGAAGTCGAAGCTGGCACCCTACAAATATCCGCGTTGGATCGAGTTCGTCCAAGAGCTCCCAAAGACCGCGACCGGCAAGATCCAGCGGTTCCGGCTCCGGCGATGATGGGTGCCTGTCAACGCCCGCACAAATGACTGGGAACAACCCATCGCCGAGCCTGTCACTTGTCGAAGGAGTCCCATGCAAGTCCGGCAAGCCACGACACTCGTAGTTCTCTGCGCTCTTGCCACAGTGGGTGGCTGCCGATCTCAGCCGGCTGCCGTGGCGTCCTCGCCGCCGGCACCGTTGCCCGCGATCGCGATGACCCTCATCCGATCGCCCCATCCAGAGCCGCGCGCGCGATTGACTGCGGGCGATGGTACTGGCCTGCGACTCAAGTCATTGACCGCGCATGCCGTGGTGCAAGACCCCCTCGCGCTGACTGAATTGCGTTTGGTGTTCGAGAACCCCTCGGATCGCACACTCGAAGGCACCTTTCGTTTCACGGTTCCGCAAGGGGCAGCGCTCAGTCGCTTTGCGATGAAGGTCAACGATGTCTGGCAGGAGGGCGAGGTCGTCGAGCTCGCGGCTGCTCGACGTGCCTACGAAGACTTTCTCCATCGCAAACAAGACCCAGCGTTGCTCGAGCAGGCTGCCGGCAGCGAGTTCTCGGCGCGTGTGTTTCCCATCCCTGCGCATGGGAACAAAGAGATCACCGTGGCGTACTCGCAAGAGATCGACCCAGGCGGATCGTATGCTTTGCCATTGCGCGGACTGCCCGAGCTCGACTCGATGGATGTCTCGATATCGCGCGCGGGAAGCCGGACACCCGATCTAGCGTTTCACAAAGACAAGTCGACACCTGACGATGTCGAGCTGCCTGCGGTGGTCACGAGCAACGGATTGCGCAGCGACGATCTGGCTCTCGTGCGCGTGCGCGTGCCTTCCAAGTCGGACGCGCCTGTCACGCCAGGGCCAATTTCAGCCGTGATCATGGTGGACACCAGCGCGTCACGCGCGCTCGGCTTCGCGGACGAACTCGATAGTTTGCAACGCGTGGTGACGAGCATTGCGGCGTCCGGCGAACACACGCGCATCGCGGTCGCGGCGTTCGACCAAACCGTGGAGCTGGTGTTCGAGGGAGAAGCGAACGCATTCGGCGCCAAAGAGCGACAAGCGATCGAAGCACGCGGCGCACTCGGTGCTTCTGATCTTGCGCGAGCGCTTGGCTGGGCAAGCGACGAGACGAAGAAGAACGCGGACCTCACACGTGTCGTTCTCCTGACGGACGGCGTGGCGACGGCCGGTCCCATCGAGTCTGACGCGCTGGTTCGCGCTGCCAAGGCATTGGGCGACGCAGGCGTCACGCGACTCGACGCAGTGACCGTGGGCGGCATCCGAGACGACGCGGGACTTCGTCTGCTCGTGACTGCGGGTTTGAAAGAGGACGGCGTCGTCGCAGACGGGCAGCTCGATCAGCCCAGTTTGTCGCTGCGTTTGACGCGTCCCACGCGATCTCACGTAGCGGTCAAAGTCGACAACGCGACTTGGTACTGGCCGCACACACTGGACGGCGTGCAGCCAGGGGACGACCGAACGATCTATGCCGAGGTACCTAAGGGTACCGATCTAAGTGTTGCTCTCGATGGCAAGTCGGTCGCCGCAAGGCTCGACCCCGCCGCGCGCCCGTTGATGGAGCGAGCTGTGGCGCAAGCCAAGATTTCTGGGTTGCTCGAAGACCTGGCCGCTGGTGGAGACAAGACCGTTCTTAGGCATCAGATCATCGACTTGTCGATCGCCCATCGCGTCACGAGTCCCTTCACGGCGATGCTCGTCTTGGAGACCGACAGCGACTACGCGCGGTTCAAGATCGA
>JAYVXK010000035.1:0-2774 GCA_043785265.1 Myxococcales bacterium
CGCTGTTGCATAGTTCGTCTTCACGAGGAGCGGCGTGTCCGTCTGCAGCTCGGTCGGCACTTGCAGGTCGAGATCGTAGGCGTAGCCGCCGCCGCGCACGAAGTCCTTCCGCGCCACGGTCGACGTCACGCCCTCGCCATCGGCGAATGACGGGATGTAACCGACGCGTTCGAACAGCACGAGGTCTGCGGTCTCGAGGACTTGTTGCCAACGCGGATCGCTTCCGAGCACATGGATGAACTGTGGCGAACCCGCCACGATGTACTTGACGTTGTAGTGGGGTGCCTCGTCCATCATCGGCACGGGATTGAACCAGAACGGCCCCTTCTTCATGAGGGCTTGGCTCGCGGGATTGTTCTCGTAGATCCACCCAGCGGCTTCGTCGAATCCGCTGAGGATCGGAATCATGTGCCTGGGATAGTTGACGCTGATCGCCTGCACGACACCCTGCCCTAAAAATTCGCTGAAGACCCGTCCGCGTCGGTCGCCGTGGTCTCTGAGCCACGTCGCCACATCGGTGGTGCTTCGTTCGAACTGCGGCTGAGAGTCGGCGGTCGTAATTTTGACTGCGCGCGTGGTCATCACCACGAACGCCCAGACGGTGACGCCACCGAGCAAGATCAAGTTGAGCGGGTAGTAGCGAAACTGCTTGCTGCCAAACCGGTATGCGCCGTAGGCCGCGACCATGAACCACATCAGCGCCGCGAGCGTGATGAAGCGATACCAGAGCAGCTTTTCGTAAAGCGGGAGGATCGAGACCCCGAAATGGATCGTGGGTCCCAGCGCGATGAGCATGGCGAGAACAAAGCCAATCGCCGCAGAGCCAACCCCGTGGTTGTATTTGCGGACGAGCGCGACGATCCCGAATAGACCCGCCAGCGTCGCGATGACGGCAACATTGCTCCGGGTGATGAAGCTCGGAAAAAAACCGACGGGATAGGACGAAAAGAGACTGCCATCGACGAAGTCACTGAGCGTGTTGCTCCAATCGCGACTCCACGTGTAGGCGGCGTCTTTGGGTGCGGCGAATGCGAGGCTTGGGTACAGCCATTCAGCGACGAGCAAGAGACCCGTCACGAGCATCGTCCCCAGCTTGAAAACGCTCGCGCCGAGTTCTTTCCACCCGCGGCCGATGGTAAAAGCCAAGAGCGCGAGGCAGAGCATGTACGCGCTGAGTACGTGCGTGAAGACCGTGAGCGCGAAGAGTCCCCCACCCAATGCGATCCACGCGAGACATCGCGGCGTGTTCGTGAGCTGCGCGCGCCTAAATGCGATGAGCGCGCCCATCAACATCGGCACCGCGAGCGCCGGATTGAGCATGCCGTTCTTGAAGTAAAACTCGACACCAAACAACTCGGACGAAAAGAGCGAGAGGGTCAGCGCCGTGTACTTGGGGAGATCGGTTTTTTCGTCTTCGAAGGTGCGCGCGAGCGCAAAGCCCAACAGCGGCACGCTGAGAAACGACGTGACGACGACAGCCTTGAGACTGGCGAGCGCGCTCATCCCGGTCACGCCGCTCACGATCCCGCTCAAGACGTAGACGCCCGGCGGTGTGTTGTAGACGAGGTAGGGCAACCCCAAGTTGTACTTGGGCGAGAAGCCCATGAACGTGCCCGTCGCTGGGTAGAACTCGTCGATGAGGTGCCGCAGATACGCGTAGTGGCAAACCGAATCGTTGTCGGCCCAAATTCCCGGACTAAACGTCCCTCGCGCGAAAAACAGATTCATCGCGCTGAGGGCGAGCAAAAACCCCCACTCTCTATTCCAAAGCCAAAGCCCTCCCGCGCGGAGCAGACCAAGAGCGCGCTGGCCTCTCGCCTCGATCGTTTCGATGATGGCTTGGTTCATCGCGCGATCAGCGTCCCACGCCCCAAATCTCGCCGGTCGTCCACGTCGAATCAAGCA
The DNA here is from genome assembly GCA_043785265.1 of Myxococcales bacterium. Lineage (GTDB taxonomy): Bacteria > Myxococcota_A > Polyangia > Polyangiales > Polyangiaceae > JANYHY01. Next base: position 1,906 of record JAYVXK010000035.1, read on the forward strand.
GCGCGAGCACCACGTGTACGACTTCTTCTGCTGTTCCGAAGCGTCCGAGAGGTGATCGCGTCGCGAGTCTGTGCGTGCGCAACGGATCCGCATCTGCTTCTGGATCGGCGACGATTCCGAGCGCGACGAGATTCACGCGCACGTCAGGAGCAAGTTCGACTGCGAGTGCGCGCAAGCCCGTCGAGAGCGCTCCCTTCGCAGTGATGTACGCGACGTGATTCGTGTACGGCCGCGTGATTCCAGCGTCGCCCAGCGCGACGACCGCGCCTTTGCGGGCGGCCAGATCATTGGCGAGAGCGTGCACCAAGAGCAGCGGCGCGATCGCGTGCACAGTGATCGTGTGTTGCAGATGCTCGCGCTTCAATTCCTCGAATGGTGTTCGCGGGAACGGTCCACATGCCAGCACGATGTCGTCGATGTGCACGTTGGCCTGGCGTAGCTCGGTGGTGATGATGTCGACCGCGTCGTCACGTGTGAGATCGGAAGTGACGAAAGGAGGCAGCGAAACCCCGTGCGTCTGCGCGATCTGCGCTGAAATCGCAGCCAACTTGTTGGGGTCGCGCGCTGTGAGCACGACGTTGTCTTTGCGCGCAGCCAGAGCGTTGGCGATGGCGACGCCCAGCCGCCCAGTCGCGCCCACGATGAGGATCGTCCTGCCCATAGGAGCCTTGTAGCGAAACGCGCCCAGCTTTTATAGACCAGAGACGCTCAGCGCCAGGACTGCGCTTCGATGCGCGCAGACATTCGCTCGCGCATTTCTTTCGGCATGACGGTCATTTGGTGGCCGTTCATCCAGCGAACGACCTGCGCGTCGAGTCCTGGCTGCGCGTCTTCGCGCGAGAAGTCCCAGCTGTCGGTGAGCGTCACTT
>JAYVXK010000036.1:0-2771 GCA_043785265.1 Myxococcales bacterium
CTACCCCCAGCACTACCATTGAGCCCGTTCTTCTCCGTCATGCGCTCTCTCTAACATGCGCGTGGCTTCGCTGGCTTTCGGTCCAATAACCCCCTAGCCTGGACGGTCCCATGCGCCTTGGCATTTTCAGTGACGTCCACGCCAACTATGAGGCGCTCTCGGCAGTTCTCGAGGCATACCGCGATGAGCGCATCGATGTCTTCTACTGTCTGGGTGACACGGTCGGTTATGGCGGCTCGCCCAACGAGTGCGCGGACATCGTGCGCGAGGTCTCGAAGAAGACCATCTTGGGAAACCACGACGCCGCTGTGAGCGGTCGCATGGACTACTCGTATTACTACGAGGCCGCGCGTCACGCGCTCGACGCTCATGCCTCGATGATCTCATCTGAGAACATGGAGTGGCTGAAATCGCTGCCGTATCAAGAGATGCTCACGGAGATCAACGTGCTCTTGTGTCACGGGTCGCCCGTGCGACTCGAAGAGTTCGAGTACATCTTTGCGCCCGAGCAGGCGCGCGAGTGTCTCGCCATTCACGAAAAACTCGGTCACCTGACGCTCATCGGTCACTCGCATTTGTGCAAAGTGTTCGCGCTCACCAAGACCAACGTCGAAGAGTTGCCGTCCAACGACTTCGTGCTCGAGCCAGACAAAAAGTACATCGTGAGTGTCGGCTCCGTTGGTCAACCGCGCGACTTCGACAACCGCGCGAGCTACACGATTTACGACAGCGACGAGAAGCGCTTCGAGTTCAAGCGCATCGAGTACGACATCGAGCTGGCTGCGGACAAAGTTCTGCGCGCCAAGCTCGAGCGAAACTTCGCGCACCGCTTGTTCATTGGCGTTTGATCACTTGCAGATCGAATATCCGACGATCGTCTGAGAGCTAGGCTGGCACGTGAGCGGACCGGCTTCGTCTGCGGGACAGTTGCCCCCGTCGTCAGCGGTGCTGCAGACGACCGTATTGCCATTGGCAAAGCACGATGGGCTGCAAGCGACACTCGTCGCGGGATAGCCGATGGCGCAGCAGACAACGCCTGCATCTTGCGCGGCGCAGTTGGAACCGCGATCGCATGGGATGTAGAGACTCTTCGGGTCGCACGCTGATGCGTTGGTCACGCATTTGAACGTAAGTGCGGCCGCGTCTGTGCCGCTGCCGCTCCTGCAGCATCCTTCTTTGAGGGCGTTGCAAGTGCTGCTGCCGCACGCCAGAGGACTGAACGCGGGGCTGTTCGAGTCGGTTGGCGCGTCGAGCACTGACGAGTCGCCGGGTTTCGATGTGTCGAGGGTGGAGGCGTCGTCACGTGGCTGGCCATCGTCGATGCCCAGGATGCTCGCGCACCCGCAGACGGCGCTGAGGGCCGCGATGCCGCAGACGAAAATCAACCGCACGAAACCAGCATACGCCGAGGCAGACCAAGTGGAAATGTCAGTTGGGTAGTCGCTCAACAATGGTGTCTCGCACAAACGTTTCGATGTCTGCATGAACTTTGAACGCCTGCGTGCCACCGCTGACAGACCCATCGATCTCGAGATGAACAGCGCCGCCTCGCGTGGCGTCCACTTTCACGATCTTGACTGCAAGCACACACTTGTTGCTCGCGCACGCAAGCGAAGACGCACCAGGTACACTCAAAGTCGCGCCTTCGAGTTCCACCGGCGCGCTCGGATCGGGGCCAAAAAGTAGCTTGAAACCGAACTTGGCGCTCGACATCGGATTGGTCGCTTGCGGAGAGAGCGACAGATCGTCCGTCTCGCCGATGGTCATGCGTGATCGGTTTTTTTCGATCACCACCACAACACCGCGCGCAAGATCAGCCGTGACATCGTACGAAGTGACTTTCGGATCGGGATGTCCTTCGGTGCCGTGCACCTCGAGTGTCGCCTTCACGGGTGCGACCACGGTCACTTGAGGGGCACCGTCTGCGAGAGTCGACCGCCATCGGACCACGTCGCGCACACAAGACGCGCGTTCTGCGTCGATCAGCAGACTGTCGCAAGCCTTGTCGTCTTTGCCGAGCATCGCGTCGCAGAGAGATCGGTCGTGGCGATCGACCGCGACACATAGAACCGGACTACGCGTGGCTTGCGCGACACAACTCGGGTCGCGCCCCCGATCGGGACGTGCCCCCACGCGTGGGCAAGCGTCCGCGTCATGAGTCGAGATCGCGATGACCGCATTGCATCTTGCTTTGAGTGTGCTCGCGTCGATCAGCGTGCAGCGTCGCGCGTCCTTGGTTTTTGCGGCTTCCAGCACACGACAGGCGTCGCGTAAGAACGTGTCGTAGCCGATGTTCTCGAGAGCATCGCCCACCACGGGATCGAGCTTCGCGCGGTCTCGCATGCAGTCTTCGATCGTGGTGAAGCTCTCTACGTCGAGCTTGAAGTCCCCCGCAGGCCGCGGCGGATCGACCAGCGGACTGATGCCTGATGCGTCCAGACCGAGCGCGGCGAGCGTCCCTGAAGGAGTGATTGCAGCGCTTGTTGGCTTCGGCTCGTCATCGTGGCAAGCAACCATAACGACCAGCGGTGCGACGATCAGCGCTTGAAACCAGGAGCAACGCACTTTCGCACCCTAGCGAGGTGGCACCCTCTTGACGTACTGAACACAAAGACAGTATAGTTCTTCTCCTCCTCAACGACACTTGTCGACTCTCGTCGCCGACCCTTCAGACACGGAGCCTCTCATGGAAGACCTCAAAAACCGCCAGAAAGCCATCGATCTCGCCGTTGCATCCATCGAGAAGGAGTACGGCAAAGGCGCCATCATGC
>JAYVXK010000037.1:0-2762 GCA_043785265.1 Myxococcales bacterium
CTCGCGCCTTGGGCGTTGCCCTCGAACGTCAACGAAACAAAGAGCGCAGTCGTTCCGACTCTGTTTGCGTGTGCAGTTGCAGCGACTCTCTTGCTGGGCGGCTGGCGCTACGTCGACGTTGCGCCCAATCACGTCGCCACCTTTGGTGTCGTGCTGTTTGCCGCGAAGGTCGGCGCACTTTTTTGGATCGTACGGTGGGTTCGGCGCTCTCTGCCGACGGTTCCGATGCGCGCGTGGCTTCGCCGGGTGTGGCCGATGAGCATGGCCATCGTGGTGATGGACTTGCTCTGTCAGCGAGCCGCTCTGTCGCCCATCGCAGGATCGGTGAGCTTCGTCGTCGTGTGTGCGCTGGCGAGTTTCGTTGCGTTCCGCGCACACCGCATCTCGCGCGGCCAAGCGCCACGCATGCACGCAAACGCCCTGCTCTAGGCCTCGCTTCGCGTCACTCCTAGACGGGTGGGACCATGTGCTTGCGGCGCGGTCGATCTTCTTTGCGACGTTCGCATCGGGCAAAACGGCTGACGATCTCGTGGCGCAGTTGTTCGCCAGGCACGACTGCGTCGACCACGAGTTCGCTTGCGAGCTTCATGAGGTCGACGTCTGCTCTGTACTCATCTCGGAGCTTCGCGACGAAGGCGTCCCGCTCGGGGCCGACGGGCACTTCTTGGATCTTGTTGAAGTAGACCGCATTCACGGCTGGCTGGGGACCCATGACGGCGATCGATGCACTCGCCAGAGCGATGCAAGCGTCCGGCTCGAACGCAGGTCCGCACATCGCGTAGAGGCCTGCGCCATAGGCCTTTCGTATGATGACGCTCAACTTGGGCACGGTCGCTTCGCTCACGGCGGCGATCATTTTTGCGCCAGAGCGGATGATGCCTTGTCGTTCGACCTTGGTGCCGATCATGAAGCCGGGAACGTCTGCCAAGAAGAGAAGCGGAATGTTGAAGGCGTCGCACAACCAAATGAAGCGGGCAGCTTTGTCTGCGCTGTCGACGAAGAGGATGCCGCCGAGGAACTTGGGTTGATTGGCGACGATACCGACGACGCGTCCGTCGATGCGGGCGAGGCCGGTCAAGATCTCTCGCGCGAAGAGTTGCTTGATCTCACACCAGCTCCCCGCGTCGATTAGCTCGCCGATGATGGCCATCATGTCGAAGTATTTGTTTTCGTCCGCGGGGATGATCTCTTCGAGGCGCTTGCCGCTTTTCTTCGGCGCAACGGCGGCGGCCATCGGTGGCTGCTCGCTCTCGTTGGCCGGAAAGTACGACAGATAACGTTTGCAGAATGCAATCGCTTCGTCCTCGCTTTTGACCAACACATCGCCGCATCCAGAGACCGAGCAGTGCATCTTGGCGCCGCCCATCTCTTCGAGCGCGGCCTTTTCGCCTTTCTCGGCGAGCGTCGTGTCTCCGATGACCGATGCGGCCATGCGCGGCGAGCCCAGATACATGCTCGCGTTTTGATCGACCATCACGACCACATCGCAGAACGCGGGGATGTACGCGCCACCCGCCGCGCTCGGTCCAAAGAGCAAACACACCTGCGGCATCTGGCCGCTCATCTGCACTTGGTTGTAAAAAATGCGACCCGCGCCACGGCGACCGGGAAACATTTGAATCTGATCGGTGATGCGCGCGCCCGCAGAGTCCACCAGATAGAGCATCGGAACGCGCAGGCGCTGTGCGGTCTCTTGAATGCGCAAGATTTTTTCGACCGTGCGTTTGCCCCATGATCCAGCCTTGATCGTGGAGTCGTTGGCCATGATGCACACGTCGCGACCTGCGATGCGCGCCGAGCCGATGATGACGCCGTCGGCCGCGAGCTCGCGCTCCACGTTGTTGGCGAGCGCGGCATCCTCGACGAACGAGTCCGCGTCGACGAGTCTCGTGATGCGTTCACGCGCAAAGAGCTTGCCGACCTCCGCGTTTTTGTCGTGATACTTCGGTGCGCCGCCTTTTTGGACGCGGGTCAGTGTTTCTTCGAGCTTCTTGTCGAGCGACATGGATGCGATGTCCGTTAGCACGAAGGCACGTGTGCGAGGCCACCCGAGAACTTCGAGCGCCCACACCGGTCGATGAGAGGACGCGTGTTCAGCGGTGAGAAAGGCGTTCCCAAGCTCACGAATCGCGCGCATCATCGTCGACGCATGGCCACGTCCCCTCGGCGGTTCGACGGCGAACTGGGCAAGGAGGGTGAAGCGGGCGAGGCTTCTGAGGATCCGCTTCGGCGAACACAGCCGATGACACCCCCACAGGCACCACCCGCGTCACCACCTGCACCTGCGGTCATCGTCTCGCGTGTGCTGGACGTGGGAGCTCCGCTCGTCCCGCGTCGACCTGTTGCACCATCTTTCGAGCCACTTCCGCCCAAGCCGGTGCCGTCCGCACCGCCAAGTGAGTCGGCGTTCGACGATGGCTTCTTTGACAATGCGCCAGCACCGATTCCTCGAAGCGCGCCCCCACCCCCCATACCGCCACCGCCGCGGCTACCAAGTGCGAAGCCCGTTCAACGACCTACGTTGCAGTTCGGCGCCGCTCCGAAACCGGGCGAGAGTTTGTGGGACAGCGTCGAAGCCTTGCTCGACGACGTGGACGCTGGATTCGGCGCGATCATGGGTGATTCGCCTCCGATGACCACCCGCGATGGTGCGGAGCCGTCACCACGCATGACCTCGCCGAGTGGCGGATTGTCTGATGCGCGAGCGCTGTTCGAGCAACTCGCCGCCAGTCATGTGCGCAACGTGCGTGACTTCATGATCG
>JAYVXK010000038.1:0-2762 GCA_043785265.1 Myxococcales bacterium
GGTCACGGGCCTGCTGTTGGCTGCGCCTTCTTGCGAGGAGGGTCGCCTTTCGGATGAGGTCGAGCTCCGAGCCACACGAGCTCCATCGCCGGAATCGCCAGCAAATAAGGCACTGCGAGAGCGATCACGAGCACCAAGATGATCGCGCCCCCGCGGCCGACGGGTCCGTACACGCCCGCGAGATAACTCGCCGACCAAGCCAAAAGAGCGATCAAGAGCAAGCCGAAACCCAAAGAAACAAACGCGGCGACACGTGCGATGTCGGTCGCCCGGGCGTGACGAACAATCAGCGCCGCACCGGCGGCCGCGTGCAACACAATCAAAACCAACGCGACCGCATCGACGGGCAGCCAGCGCGCAGGTAGTCCGCCAAACACGCCGATCACCAGCAGCGCCGCTGTGATCACATGCGCGACGCCGAACCCCAGCGCCTTCATCAGGTCACGCAGCTTTCTCTTCGGCTTGCACCCGCGTGGCTAATTTCTGGATGCTTTGCTTGGCGTCGCCAAACAACATGAGTGTGTTTTCGTTGTAGCAAATCGCATTGTCGACTCCTGCGTAGCCAGCAGCCATGCCGCGCTTGAGCATCACCACGCGGCCGGCTTTCCAGGCTTCGAGCACGGGCATCCCATAGATGGGACTGTCTGGATCCGTGAGCGCGCTTGGGTTGACGATGTCGTTGGCGCCGATGATCAGCACCACATCGGTCTTGTCGAAGTCGCCGTTGATTTCGTCCATCTCTTTGACCACGTCATAAGACACATTCGCTTCTGCGAGCAGCACGTTCATGTGGCCCGGCAAACGCCCCGCGACCGGATGGATCGCGTAGCGAACATGAATGCCGCGCGTCTCGAGCGACTCTGTGAGCGTTTTGGTGGGGTGCTGCGCTTGCGCGACTGCCATGCCGTAACCGGGGACGATGATCACACTGCGCGCGGCCAAAAGCAGTTGCGCGACTTGCTCGGCGGTCGCTTCGTTCACTTTGCCTGCGGGAGCGTCTTTCGCTTTGCCTGATGGTGTGGCACCGAACCCGCCGAAGACGACTTTCCAGATCGACCGGTTCATCGCTTTGCACATGATGTAGCTGAGGATCGCGCCGCTCGACCCAACGAGCGCGCCCGTGATGATGAGCAAGTCGTTGCCGAGCATGAAGCCGCTCGCCGCTGCAGCCCAACCCGAATAGCTGTTGAGCAGGGAGACGACGACGGGCATGTCGCCGCCGCCGATCGCCATCACGAGATGCACGCCGAGCAACGCTGCCACGCCTGTCATGATCAAGAGCGGAGTGAGACCAAGCGGAGCGCTCTGCGACACGAACAAAACGCCTAAATACGTGGACGTTGCGAGGATCGCGAGGTTGAAAAAGTGTCGTCCAGGCAACAGCATCGGTTTGCCACCGAGCGTGCCCCGTAGCTTCAAAAAGGCGATGATCGATCCTGTGAAGGTGATCGCGCCAATGAACACGCCCGCGAATACTTCGATCGCGTGGACTGCGGTCACATCGCGGCCTGGCTCCATGTAGCTCGCGATGCCCACGAGCACGGCAGAAGCGCCGACGAAGCTGTGCAGCACAGCGACCAACTCGGGCATGCTGGTCATGGCCACGCGCGCAGCGAGCACTGCGCCGACGATTGCGCCAACGCCGATCGCTCCTGCGAGCAGCTCGTACGCGGGCGTCATGTCCTCGGTGTGTGACCCGTTGTTTTGCGTGAGCGCGATGCAGGTCACGATCAGCGCGAGAGCCATGCCGATAGCGCCCATGCTGTTGCCGCGCCGCGCAGTCTCTTGGGTAGAGAGCCCACGCAAAGAGAGAATGAAGAGCATTCCGGCGAGGATGTAGACGAGTGTTTGCGCCGAGGTGAGCATCACTTGTGCCCTCCCTGTACAGCGTCTTTTGTGCTCGGCGCGCGCCGGAACATTCGAAGCATGCGCGAGGTGACGAGGAAGCCGCCCGCGACATTGATCATGGCGAGCAAGATCGCCACGGCCGCCAGGATCGTGGCTGTTTGCAGGCCTCCCACGCGCAGCAGCAACACGCCGCCGACGAGAATGATCCCGCTGATCGCGTTGGTCACGCTCATCAACGGCGTATGCAACGCGGGGCTCACGTTCCACACCACGTGCCAGCCGACGACGCACGCGAGCAAGAACACAGTCAGGTGTTGAAGAAACTCGTGCTCGGCAAACAGACCCGCGACACCCAGCAGCAGCGCCATCGCTGCGACCAAGATCGAAGTGACGACACTCGAGGTTTGCACGATGGGAGCGTGCGCGATCACCGAGGGCTTCTTTTCGGGACGGGGTGCGTGGGACGGTGGCTTGGGGCGCGGTGGCGGCCACAACAGCTCGCCGCGCTCGAGCACGATCACGCCACGATGAATCTCGTCTTTGAGATCGATGGCGATGGTCTTGTTCTCGGCGTCGTAGATGTCTTCGAGCAAGTTGTAGACGACCGTCGCGTAGAGATCGCAAAGACGAGATTCATCGTGGCGTGATCGTTCTCGAACGCGGCGAGCTCTTGTGGCCACCACCGCGCCCCAAGCCGCCGTCCCATGCGCCCCGCCCCGAAAAGAAGCCCGCGGTCATCGCGCATGCGCCCATCGTGCAAACCTCGAGCGTCGTCACTTCGATCTTGGTCGCCGCGATGGCGCTGTTGCTCGGGGTCGCGGGTCTGTTTGCAGAGCACGAGTTTCTTCAACACCTGACTGTGTTCTTGCTCGCGTGCGTCGTCGGCTGGCACGTGGTGTGGAACGTGAGCCCCG
>JAYVXK010000039.1:0-2760 GCA_043785265.1 Myxococcales bacterium
CAGAGAATACTTGGACCACACCCAGTACCAATTGGGATGCGAGCACCACGTGACGTCGAGTTCGTCGCGCCACGAAAATGGCATCGGCACGTTCTTCACTTCGAGTTCGTCGAACACCAGGCGGTTGTAGATGCGCTCGATCGGCACGCGTTTGCCGTCGATGCGCCGGTAGAGTTTGTTGCCGTCCTTCTCGATGTCCGTGATGCACACCGAGTCCACGTCGAAGAGTCTCTTGGTGGCGACGAAGTCGGGGACTGTCTTCTGCGTATGCGGTTGGAAGTCGACGAGCACGGTCTCTCGCGGAGACGAGCGCCCGAGGATGCAACGACGCATCAGCTCCACGGAGGCCGCGCGGTCTTCTGAAAAGAAACAGGTCCAGGTGGTCGACTCGTCACCGAGCACCGCGTTCCATGCGTCGGCTTCGATCGTCTCCATCGCATACAAAGACGGAAACGCTTGGAGCTCGACGACTCGACCCTCGATCTCACCCGACTCACCACGCACGAGCGCGAAGTCGATCTGCACGCAATCCGGCAGCGAGGTCATGTTCGGCGCGTCGTACTGCGCTGGAATGGCCTTTTTCATGGCGCCAATCGCATCAGGAGTCGAGAGCTGCGCGACGATGTCGAGCGCGGCTTTTTGCAGGTGATCGCGTAGACGCGGCGAAAGAAACAACGGCGTCTCTGCGAGCCGAAACGGAAACGGACCAAGCCGCTCGGTGAGCCAGTCGCGATAACGAGCGAACAGCGACTCGTCGTAGCGCGCGTTGAAGGCTTCGCGAAGCGGCTTGTGCATCAGCGCGCTCCTCTCAAAAGATCGTCCCAGCGGTAGTGTTGGGGTGTTGGTGTCTTCGCGGCGTCGATGACCAACTCACTCATTCGTCCCACGACCCAGTCGAAGTGCGCGCGGCCGAGCGAGGCAATGTCGAAGTCCGGTGCGGAGTTCATGAAGTCGATCGCGTAGGGCACGCCATCTCGCACGGCAAACTCGACCGTGTTCATGTCGTAGCCGAGCGCCTGCGTGATCTTGAGTGCACCGTCCATCACTTGCTCGGTGAGCGTCACGTCCATGCGCGGCATGGTCTCGTGCGCGCGTTGATATCGCTCGGCGTGAGGCAGGCGCGGGTCCCATAAAGCAGGGCGAACGTCACGCTGACCAATCACCAAGCATCGGAGGTATTGCGTCCACTCGATCTCTTCTTGCAGGATCATGGTGAGCTGCCCGCTCCGATCGTAGGCGGCCATCAACTCCGCCATGTTCATGACGCGGGACACGTCCTTCCAGCCGCCGCCCCAGTGTGGCTTGAGATACATCGGAAACGCGAGGTCGCGCTCGATCTCGGTCCAATCGACGTAGCGCAAGTTGCGGAGCGACTCCGTGTTGGTGTCTGGACTGTAGGCCTTCTGCGGCAAGAGGCGTGTCTTGGGGACAGCGAGACCGAGTCGACTCGCGAGACCCGCGTTGAAGAACTTGTCGTCGACGATGCGCCAAAACGGATTGTTGATCACGCGGGTGCCGTAGAGCGCAGCGAGCTTCAAATACGGCTGATAACAGGTCACTTCGTGCGAGATGCGATCGATGAGCACGTCGTACGGTGGCGCCTCGGTGGCGCTCGGCGCGCTGATCTCTGCGTACTCCACACTCACGTCTGCGTTGCGACTCGCGACGTCAGCGATGAGCGCCTCGGGGAAAGACTTCTCTCGCCCAACCAAAAGCCCCGCGCGCATGCCCTTCTTCTTCACCACCCGACGCGCTCGCCGATGTAGTGGTCGAGCATGCGGTGCCATGTCGGCCAGTCGTGCTTCATGTCGTGACCCCACAAGTCCAGGTTGTTCCAGATGCCTTTTTTCCAGAGCATCGACGAGAACCTCTTCGACGCGTGCGGCGCCTCGTGCGCGCCCTGCCCGGTCACGATGTGAATCTGACTGTGATTGCGGATGAGATCGAGCGTGTGAGCGTCTTCGATGTTGGGGATGAAGCTCATGGGATTGTTGAAGTAGAGATCGTCATTCATGAACCCGCGCGCGTAGTCGGGCACGAGATCGTAAAAGCCGCTCATGGCGATGAGTGTGTCGAACATGTCGGGGCGCCGAAAAAACAGATTCGCCGCGTGAAATGCCCCAAAACTCGCCCCCGATACGCCAATGCGCGCGGCCGGATCGTTCACCGAATCTCGAATGTGAGGCACGACTTCTTGTTCGACATACGCGGCGTACATCGCTTGCCGATGCGCGGATTCGGGGATGGACACAGACTTGTTCATCCATGCATGCGCGTTGATGCTGTCGATCGAGAAGACCGAGACCTTGCCTGCCATGATGTGGTGCTCGATGGCGCGAATGAGGAGGAACCGCTCGCAGTCGTAGAGATCGCTCTGCGCGGTGGGGAGCAAGAGCAGCGGGTGCCCCCAGTTTCCGTAGCGAACGATCGGCATGTGGATGCCGAGACGCGGGCTGTACCAACCAAAGTCATGACGAGGCAGATTCGGATCGACGTGGTCCATGTGCGCGGTGTACCAGCTTCGGTCCGAACTCTCACTCGTTAGAGCGTGCGGCCTGAGTGAGGATAACTGTTGAAGTTGGTGCGCCTCAAGGATCGTGTTCGGTAATCTCCAGAATGGCGTTCGCCCAGCGAAGCTCCGTCCAGCCTCCGAGCGGTACGTGCATCTGCCCCATGATCCACGGCCCTTTCGTACGCAACGCGAACACATGCGTGCTCGCGCGAACCGAAAGCGATTCGACGTGCGATCCCACGACGAGC
>JAYVXK010000040.1:0-9048 GCA_043785265.1 Myxococcales bacterium
GGTGCGACGATATCATCGTCCACGCGAGCTTCGCGCACGACATCCCCCTCGGCGACCGACGCCCAGTCTCCTTGTGCGTGACCAATGCGTGCGTAGTCACCGTCGAGGTGCGGGAATCGCGCGAGCGTCACGAAGATCTGACTCGATCCCGTGTCGCGTCCCGCGAGCGCAACGCCCACGTCGAGCGCACCGAAAGGCACCGGCGACGTCTCGCATCGAAGCAACTTGTCTGCGCCTCCATAGCCATCCGCACCGGGATCGCCAAACTGCACGACGAAACCGGGCACCACGCGATGAACCACAATCCCCTTGAAAAAGCCTGCTTTTGCGAGGTCGAGCAGACGTGTCGAGGCGACGGGGGCGAGCTCTGGGTCAAACGTGATCGAGAGCGTGCCGGAGTCCGTGTCGAGCGTGAGCTTGCCTCCGTGCACCGAGGAGATCTCCGCCGCGAGAGGCATCACGCTGGGCGCGGGACACGCGGGCTTGACCTCTCCGAGGACGTGCAGCGCCTTGATGGCATGCTCACGGATCGTCGCGTTCGAATCCTTGCAAAATACATCTACCCAAGCGCGCGCAGAAGGCAATCTCACCGCGACGGCGGCTTCGAGCAGTGCGACGCGCGTCTCGGGCAGACTCTCTTTCCATGGCTTGGCGAGCGCGCCGTTGAGTGCTGCTGCGATGAGCGGATCCGGATCTTGTTGCGGATGTGTCGTGGGGGGTGGCAGAGACGGATCGAGCGCGTGCTTGCGTTCGCTCGCGCTCAGCACGAGCACGCGTTCGGGGTGCGAGTGGATGAGCGTTGCCGCGGTTGCCACGACGCCTGGACGCTCGTCCACGAGTGACGTCGCGAGCACCTTGCGCGCGGTCTCACCCAGCTCGGCGTGTCCATCGATCGCCTCGAGTGCGGCCTCGACGATCACAGTATTTTTGCTCGTTGTCAGGGTCAGCCACGCGTTCTTGCGATCTCCCACGAGCGGTCGCTTCACGATGGATGTCAGCTTGCCGCGTTCGAATGCGATCGTACCCGGCGAGTCGCACGAGCGGAGCACCTCGGCGTCGAACACACCATTGGCGAGCACTGCACCGGCCGCGCACCTCAAGGTCGCGAGGCGTCGACCGAGCGCATCGGGCACGCCAGGAGCGCGCAGATTGGCGACTGAATTCAGAACCGGTTGCGCTTCCTTGCTTGCGCGGTCGCCCATCGACGACACGAGCGCGAGCGCGAGCGCGTAGTCGTCACCCCCAAGACGCAACATCTCGATGGGGTCGGAAGTGTGCGCGGGCAACACGCTCGCGAGCGCCTGCGCGGCCGCGGCATGACCTCCGTCGCCGAGTTTGCCGAGCGAGCGCGCTGCGTCCGCGCGTTCAGCGATCGGTAGCGATGAATCGGCGGCGAGGCGACCCAGCTCCGGCGCTGCAGAGGGCCCGACTTTGGCGAGCGCTCGCACTGCGAAGACGCGCGTCGGTTGCATCGGTTTGGCGATCGCTGCTTTGGCCGCGTCTTCGAGTCGCCGCGCAAAAGCGTCGTCGACTTTCTCCATTCGCGCGAATGGATAAAACGCTTCATCATGGCCTTTTTCAGCCACATCGAGCAGAACGGTCACTGTGTCTTCGTCGAGTTTTCCGCGACGGACGGCCACGTCGCCGAGTGCGATTGCGCTCGACTCTGCGAATGGCCCCCACCCTTTTACCCATGCCGAGAGCGTCATTTCGGCGAGGCCACCACCACATCGACCGATCGCGCGCGCGATCGATGAGCGAACGTCGAGCGGAGTGTTGGTGGCGTCGAGCGGCAAGCTCACCGCACGTGCAACGAGAGCACGGACTGTGGCTTCTTCGCGACCCTTGCACGCGAACCCGAGACCGTACGCAGCCCACGCGACCGTTTGGCTGTCGTCGTCTGTGAGCATGCCGACGAGCGCATCCGCCGCGGCACTGTCTGCGATTCGCGCGAGCGCGCGGGCGGCACGACGTCGGACGCGCGGATCTGGATCATGACGCGCGACCTCTGTGACGTCTTGCGTGCGGCGTTGGTCCTCAGCCGCTGCGAGCGCGTGGTCGTCCAACGGTTTTGGTGCAGCGTCGGCGCTCGCGTCGATGGACACGTCTGCGTGCCCGCAGGCCGCAAAAACGAGGCTGGTGACGATCGCGCGCCTCGTCACGTCGACCGGTCCAATCGCATCGCCACCCAGTCGCGCACTCGGCGATAAGCATGCGTCGCAGCCGTCGCCTGAGCGTCGCTCGTTGGCCAACCCGACACCCGCAAGCCCTCGCGTTCGAACAACGCGACCGCGCGCGGCAGATGCCATGAGCACGTCACGACGACGACCTCGCTTACGCTGCGGCGCTCGAGCAACCGTGAAGAGAAGCGCGCGTTTTCGCGTGTCGTGTGCGAGCAGCGTTCGCGAACGATGCAGTCGGCCGGAACACCGAGGTCGACCAGAGTCGCCGCAAGCCAATCGGCTTCCATGCCGCGGTCGTGGGTGCGACCTCCGCTTGCGACCACGAGTTGTGCAGCAGACACACGCCAAGCGTCTGCGCCCGCTCGAGCGCGACGCGCGAGTGTCTCCCCCAGTTTGCAACCGAGCACCACGACTGCGACGCCCATCGTGGTCTACGCCATACCGTCTCTCTCGATCAATTGCCCGTTTTTTAGCCTTCGTGGCGATCTGTTCGAAGGCGCATTGACGCGTCCGCAAGCTCCCGCGTATCACTGAGTGTCTCGGGTTCGTCGCTTTTCGCGCGATCCTCGACGCTTGCTTACCCTGCCCAGTTTGAAAACCTTCTTTGGGCACACGGGCTACAGAGCCCACACTCGCTAGGGAGCGACACGGATGCGCATTACTTTTTGGGGCGTCAGAGGCAGCATCCCATCACCAGGCCCCGCCACGGCGCAAATTGGTGGAAACACCAGTTGCGTTGAAGTTCGCGCGGGCAAGGCGATCATCATCCTCGACGGCGGCACCGGCCTGCGCATGCTCGGTCAGAAGCTGCTCGCAGAGATGCCTTTCGAGGCGCACATCTTTTTTAGCCATGTGCATTGGGACCACATTCAAGGTTTTCCGTTCTTTGCGCCTGCGTTCGTGGGGGGCAACACCATCCGATTGTATGGCGGCAACAACGTCTCGCGCACACTCGAAGAAGCGCTCGCCGGGCAGATGGACTACCCGAGCTTCCCCGTTCATCTGAGTCAGATGGGCGCAAAGATGACCTTCAACGATCTCTACGAGGGACAAGTCCTGTCGCTCGATGCGGGCGATGGCACGACGCTGAGCATCAAGACTGCGCGCGGCAATCATCCCAACGGTGTGTGGGCCTACCGCATCGAACACGGCGGACGATCCGTCGTCTTTGCGACTGACACGGAGCACTATGCGATCGTCGATCCCAAACTGTCTGCGCTCTGCAAAGACGCCGACATTCTCATCTACGACGCGCAATACACGCCCGAAGAATATGCGGGCACGGTTGGCTCTGGCGGACCGAAAGCGGGCTGGGGACACAGCACGTTCGAAGAAGGCGTGAAGCTCGCCAAGGCTGCGGGCGTGCGCAAGCTCGTTTTGTTTCATCACGATCCCAACCAAACCGATGAGGCGGTCCGCGAAAAAGAGCGACGCGCCCGCATCCTGATGCCCGACTGCATCGCCGCCTACGAAGGCCTCTCGCTCGAGCCCTGACGTGTAGCAATCACGACATCTGCCCGCTCTCGTGCAGACAGTCAGGATGCTCGCTCTGGCGTTTCGCGAAAGCGTTGCGCGCTCTCGCCGCGGTTGCTGTCAGGGTTTGCGCGCTACTGCGCGCTCATGTGCAAATCGGCGCGAAGATCGCGTGTTTTGCGCGTTGGTATCGCGCATGCACTAGGTCGTGCTTGTTGAGCGATCAAGTGTTGCTCACGAGAGGAGATGCCTCATGGGCGCTCAGACGTTTTCCGCGTTCACGCGAAGCCGCTCACTCGATGCGTATCGAGCGAGCTTGTCCGAAACCTCCCCGCTCTCGCGCGAAGAAGAGCGCGAGCTGGCACGACAGTGGCGGGCAGGTGACAAGCGCGCAGGCGAGAAACTCATCGAGGCATGCCTGCCCTTCGTGATTGCAGTTGCCCTCGACTATCGCCGTTGGGGCATCCCTCTCGAGGACATCATCCAGCAAGGCAATTTGGGCCTCTTGCGCGCTGCTGCGAAGTTCGACTTGGACAAGGAGTGTCGTCTCGCGACCTATGCGGTCTATTGGATTCGCGCAGAGATTCGCGAGTATGTCGTGCGTGGTTATCGGGTCGTGCGCCTCGGCACCACCAAAGCCGAGCGCCGCGCGCTTCGCGCTTATCGAACCACGAGGGAGAGTGATCCCGAAAAGCTCGCCGCCGTGTCGGGCCTGTCGGTCGAGCGCGTGACGATGTTGTTGCCGCTCCTCACCGCGCGAGAGACCAGTCTCGATGCGCAAAATGGCGATCTGCCGCCGTCGATGGAGCGAGTCGCAGCACCGACGCCCTCACCAGAAGAAGAAGCCACGAACCACGAGCGCGCAGAACAAGCGCATGACGCCGTCGAAGCCGCGATGAACACTCTCAACGAGCGCGAGCGTCTCATCGTGCGGGAGCGCCTGATGAAGGACGATCCGGTCACGCTCCAACAACTGGGTGAACGACTGGGGGTGAGCAAGGAGCGCGTTCGCCAAATCGAAGAACGCGCATGCAGCAAGTTGCGTGACCGTTTGGGCGAGTTGCGGCCAGTCGCGTAGCGACAAACTCGATTGTGCTCGCGGCGCCTTGCTACGATCGGAACGTGGCAAACCGACGGGCTGTCTTCGCGGGCGTGAGCGTGGTCGCTCTTGGTGGTGGCCTCGTTGCTCTGCTCGTGTTTGGCGGGCACAAAGCGGCCCCACCGGCACGCGTGGTCGCCGCCGTCGATGCGAACGCTTCGTTCGACGAAGACGAGTCCGACATGTTGTCGTTTCGCACACCGACCGGAAAACCAGCCGCCCTTTCATGTGACGACGCGCATCTTGTTCTCGAGCAAGTGCGCGACGAGATGCTCGCGTACGACCCGCCTTCAGTCACTCCCAGCGCGCTCGCTTCGGGAATCGAAGACTGGATGGACCCCTATGGCCTGTGGACGGCCGCGCCCGATTCTCCTGTGGCGCGAAGCATCGATACGCTCGCGCCAGAGTTGTTGCGAGAAGTGCAAGGCGGCAGTCGTTGCGAGAGCGCTCTTTTGGTTGGCAAAGAGCAAGTCGCGTGGGTTGGCTCTCTGCAGCTCGAATTCGAACAAGCTCGAGCCAAGGTGTCGTCCCATCCGCATGCGTGGAGCGATGCACTCGCAGAAGTTGCGCGGGACGACGAGCCGGCACGAGAGCTGGCTCGCGATCTGGGTGAGCGCCTCGGCGCAGTCGAACGAGAGATCGGCCCCGCAGCGACACCATACGTGGACTTGGCGGCCGCGCGGTTTTTGCCGACGATGAGCGACAAGGCTTGGGCTGAAGTCAGTCTTGCTGCCGCCGTGCGTGCGTACGTGCCGCTCGTGGATCCCCATGGCGCGTGGGCGCCCAATGGCGAAGAGTCGAGCGTGTACGATCTCGATCTCGAAGCACATCCACCCGATCGCGCCTGGACCAAAGCTTCGCGAACGACGATCGGCATTCGCATCGATGACGGGGCCCGCGCGCCTTTGCAAGTGGGCGACGTGGTGCTCGAGGTGGACGGTCTCGCGACCGCGGGTCTGCCTCCCGAGCAAGTCGACCAAATCGCGTTTGTCGCTGCAACCCCTGAAATCTCAGTGGTTCGTGTGCCCTATCGGCGGGCAGAAGTCGAACGCGTGCAGATGGTCGCACAGACGGACGAGTCCTTCCAGGCGACAGATTCTCCAAGCGAGCTCGATGTGAAGCGGGTTCCTTATGGGAGCGCGGGTGACGTCGCTCTCATTACGATCCCAGACGTGCCAGACGATTTGGGAGCGCGCTTCGTGCGAGCGCTTCAAGCCGCCAAGCACGGCAGCGCGCCACTCGTTGGTGTGGTGATCGATCTGCGCGGCAACGGTGGCGGTTCGACCGAAGGCGCGATCGACGTGCTCGCGACGGTGCTCCCAGGTGCGCCGCTTTTTCCGATGAAGCGACGCGACGGCACAATCGAGACGGATCGCGCCCCCACGTCGACGGAACTTTATCGAGGGCCTCTCGCGACTCTGGTCGATCCTGCCACCGCGAGCGCCGCCGAGATGCTCGCAGGCGCGCTCGGCGCGTATCATCGCGCAGCCATCGTGGGCACATCGACCTACGGAAAAGGCTGCGCGCAAGAATACGCCGACGATGCGGTGCATGCAGGCGTGCTCCGACTCACCACACTGCTCTATGCATTGCCAGACGGTAGTCCGGTGCAACGCGTGGGTCTGGTGCCGTGGGCGCATGTCCCGTTCGTTGCTGTCGATCTCGATCCCACGGAGCGCGAGACGACTTTGCCGCATGCGCCGCCATCGTGGTCTGGGCTCGACGTGCGCGATCGCGAGGTCCTCAAGAAGAGCGCGATCGCATGGCCGGCCGCCATGGGAAGCATTGGCCCATGCAAAGAGCCGCGAGTCTGCGAGGCGTTGGGCATGCTCGCGAGCGCGACGCCTCACGATGTGCATCACGCGGCGACCGCCAAGCACTAATGAACCAGGTCGAGCGAGAGCTTGATCACGAGCGCCGCGACCACGAGCAAAAGGATCACGCGCACGAACCGATCGCCTCGTTTCAGGGCGGTTCGTGCTCCGATGGCGGCACCTAGCGCATTGGCAGCTGCCATGGGGATGGCGACTTTCCAGAGCACGCGATCGTTGTACGAGTAGATCGCAAGCGCGGCGATGTTCGAGGCAAGGTTGGCCACTTTCGCATTCGCAGAAGCACGCGTGATCGCATCGCCATAGACGAGCGTAAAGCCCACGATGAGCATCGTCCCGACGCCAGGGCCGAAGAAACCATCGTAGACGCCGAGCACGAATGTCATCGCCGCGAGCGCATAGACACGCGCGTCTTTTCGAATGCCGTTCGATGCCGTGGTGGGTCTAACCGCGACGAACACCGCAGCGCCCACGAGCAGCACGATGATCAACGGGCGCAACGGCTCTGGTCGCATTCGCAAAAGAAGCGACGCGCCCACGAGCGCCCCCAAAAGAGCGCAGAAAAACGCTGCAGGCGCGCGTGCTCGATCGATCGCGCCTCGACGCCAAAACGAGACGGCGCTCTCGATTGCACCGAAGGTCGATTGTCCTTTGTTGGTGCCGAGAGCCAGCTGCGTTGGGAGGTTTGCGGCGAGCAACGCGGGCAAAACGATCAGCCCTCCACCGCCCGCGATCGCATCGACGAAGCCTGCCGTCAGAGACGCGAGGACGAGCCATCCGAGTGTCTCGAACGAGACGGTCACGCCGAGATCGTCGCCACGACGCCGAAGTGATCGCTCGCCCAAACTTCACCGCGCGGCGCGTCGAAGCAAACGCGGGCGTCGAGGGGTTCGCCGCGCAATTTCTCGTCGGGGCCGCGGACGAAGACGTAATCGATGCGGCGATTCGGTTCGCGCAGCTCTCTGGCGTAGGGGTTTTTCCGCGAGAATGTGGTGCCCACGGAGCCGTCGCCCGCTGCACCAAAACAATCTGCGTAATACACGCATTGCCCGCCGAGCGAAGCGTGCCCTTTCATGAAACGGATCTCGTCCGAGTCAGGTTCCGCGTTGAAGTCGCCTGCGACGACGGCCGGCAGTCCATGCGCCGCACCGACAGGGGCGACCGATTGGATGAAGCTCGTCAGCGCACGTACTTGCAATTGCCTCACGTGGCCTTCGTGCAACTTCCAATTGAGATGCGTCGAGAAAACGGGCAGCTTTCCCGTGGGCGCGTCGATCTGCGCGTACACGACCGAGCGCGCTTCGTCGGTGCCCGGCAGACCGAAGGTGAGCGTGCGCGCGATCGGCCACTTGGAGAGGATCGCATTGCCAAGACCCCACGGCTCGCTGTCGACGCCACGACCAAACGCGATGTGATACCCAAACCCGCGTGCGATTTCTTCAGCCTGGTTCACGTCGTATTCGCCTTCGAGGCGAATCACTTCTTGGAGCGCGAGGACGTCCGGGGCGAGTGACTCGAGGTGGTGTCGAATCACACGAAGTCGGTCTTCCCACGAGCCCATGCGGTTCCAGATGTTGAGCGTGGCCACTCGGATCGACGCCATGGCGCGAGCGTAGCGGAATGAGAACGTCGCTACACGCGTATGGAACATGGTTGAAGCGGCAGCGCAAAAGAGCCCTGTTTTTGGCTGCGATCGTGCTGGGCATCCTGGGCGCCACCAACACTTGGGTGATCGCGCGCGGGTCTGGGCAGATGGTCGAGGCCGCCTCGGTGCGCCATGCTCCATGGGCTCTCGTCTTCGGCGCGGGAGTGCACTCGAATGGCACGGTCTCGCAGGTGCTCGCCGATCGTCTCGACACGGCGATTGATCTCTACGTGGCTGGCAAAGTCGATCGTCTCTTGCTCAGCGGCGACCACGGCACACCAGAGTACGACGAGGTCGACGCGATGCGAGTCTATGTGTCCTCACGGGGAGTTCCGGATCGCGCGATCGCCCTCGATCATGCCGGTTTCGACACATACAGCTCCGTCGTGCGAGCGCATCGTGTGTTTGGCGTCGACCGTGCGGTGCTGGTCTCGCAGTCGTATCACTTGCCTCGTGCGCTCTACATTGCGCGAGCCGAGGGCATCGACGCGCAAGGCGTGCCCGCAGACAAGCGATCGTATCGCGGCATGCTCTGGTTCCAATTGCGTGAGGTCCTGTCTCGCTCCAAGGCGTTCGTGGACGTCCTGATTCATCGCTCCCCAAGGTTCGAGAAGTGATTTCCGCTGTGGGTAACCTGGGCGCCACATTGTGGGCGTGCGGTTGAAGGACAGGGTGGGAGGGACCCCGTGGCCGAATTGTCCCAGTTCCTCCCTGGCGAACCGGTGCTGTTGCCCCCAGCGCAATTTCTCCGATCCACTCGTATGCAGACAGGTTTTTGGCTTTTCCCCACTTGCCACAGGCTCTAACAACACTTCC
>JAYVXK010000041.1:0-2756 GCA_043785265.1 Myxococcales bacterium
CTTTGTAGAGAAGTCCTACCGAAGGTCCACCCGCGCCGCCTCCGCCCGCGCCGCCATTTCCGCCGGATCCACCTTTGCCGCCAACGCAGGCCCCTGAGATGTTCGACAGGCCGCCTGCGCCGCTCTCGCTCTGACCGCCTTGGCCACCAACCCCCGCGCCGCCTGCGCCGCCTGCTTTGGTCTCGATCGAGCAGTCGCGAATCGTCAGACTGTTGCTGCCAACGGCGAGGATGCCAAAACTTCCGCCTCCTCCCTTGCCGCCCCCACCACCTGCGCCACCGCAACCACCCGTGCCTCCACCAGCTCCGCCTGAAGTGTTGGTTGCAGAACTTCCACCACCACCGCCTTGCCCAGGCGCTCCCGCAACACCGTTGCCGCCTGACTCAGGTCCCCATCCGTCTGCGGAGAGAACACCAAGTCGTTGGGCTCCAGCTGCGGGTGGGTGGGTGATGCCATCGGCGCCTCCCCCTCCGCCTTTGTTTGAACCTGCACAAGCGTTGGCGCTGCCTCCGTTGGGTGCGCCCGGTGTGCCTGGTGAACCATCCACGCCTTGAGTTGCGCCCGCACCACCAACAGTCGCTTCTCCATTGGGACAAGTGGTGGTGACGGCAGCACCGCCATTGTTCGCGACCATGGACCCAGCCTGCGGCGCGACAAAGGTATAGGCGGTGAGCAGTCCATCGGCGCCCGAGCCGCCATTTCCTGCGACGAGCTTCAGGCGTTCGAGCAGAACCTGCTGCGAAGAACTCACGCGAATGGCAACACTCGATGCTCCGGAGTGCGCAGCTGCGTCAGGCGCGTCCACTTCTAGATCGATGAGCGAAACACCCGTCGCGTTGTACACGGTGAGAGAGCCTGTGATCTGAGGACGCTTGCCGTTGTAGGTCCACGTCGCGCAGTCGAAGCCACCATAGATGCCGACCGCTGCAGAAATCACCACACTGGCCGAATACGTGCCCTCGCAAACATAGATGCGTGCGGGTGCCTTTTTTAGGGCAGCGCCGATGGTGGCCAAGGGCAGCGCCTTGGTCCCAGGATTGGCGTCCGCGCCTTTCACCGAAACGAAAACTCCGAGAGAATCGTCGACGCAGGTTGGAGAGTCTTTTGGCTCTTTGGTGAGATCGCAGCCAGAAGGCGTGGTCTCTGGGGCACCCGCTTCGGTTGCGACGAAACCGTCGGAGCTGCACGCAACGAAAAGGACCAGCAGTGCGGAGATGGATTTGTGCATGGTGAACGCCTTCTCTTAAGTTTCTGGTGAATTAAAGGTGACCGTGAGTGTAGCGCGGGCAACGAACAAGTGCGGCATCATCGCGTGCATCTTTGTCGTACGATGCCCGTCCAACCCCTTCGGAGGTCCGTTCATGCGCCGTTTGATCCTGGCACTCGTACTGCTCTTGTCGACCCTGACGGCAAGCGCGTGGGCGCTCAATGCTGACGCGAACGGGTGGTATCACACGGGAGATGCGGTCCGCACGAAGACCATCTTCAACGTGAAGGTGTACGCCATCGGACACGACATGAAGTGCCTGCCTCCCACCAAAACGAAGCAAGCTGTGATCGACGCAGACTGCGACAAGAAGTTCACGTGGAAGATGATGCGCGATGTCGACAAAGACAAAATCGTCAGCGCGTTGCGCGAGGCCTACCAGATGAACGGCTACGCCGACGCGACCAAGATCAACCAGGCGCTCGCAGCCTTCAGCGCCGACCTCAAAGAGAACGCCGCCGTCACGATCTCCTACAATTCAGCCAACAAAACGACGACCTTCACCGAACAGAACGGCAGCAGCGCTACCGTGGCGGGCGCGGAGTTCATGAAGGGCACGTGGAGCATTTGGTTTGGCAAGATCGATCCGCCGTCGATGGGAGACCAATTGATTCAGAACCTCTGATGGCCTGTCGATTGTGTGATAAGCCATCCAATATTCTGCGCCCGTAGCTCAGCTGGATAGAGCGTCGGCCTTCGAAGCCGAATGTCGTCCGTTCGAATCGGTCCGGGCGCGCCGAATAGATTCGATCAGTCGTGTGTCGCGAGCGGGGGATCCGCTCATCGAGTTTGGTGAGCCGCGCGGTCGCGAGTCTCGCTGCGTGCGGCCCAGCCCACGAGTTTGATTCACTCGCACGCCATAGCGTGCGGCACCATGGCGCGTCCCTTTTGGCTCTTGATTTTGGGCATGTGTTCAGCGAGCGTCGTGGCAGCCTCTTGCGTCGGCGACACTGGGACACCGAGCAACGGACCGGGTCCTGGCACACTCGGCGGGGTGTGCTTGCAGAACGGGACGTGCAACACGGGCCTGGCGTGCACGATCGTCGGCTCCGCTGCTCTCTGCACGCAACCCGATGCATCGATCGACGGAGCGGTGGCCGATGCAGGGGCCGATCATGCTGTCGTCGACGCGAGCGATGCTGCCCCAGGCGTAGACGCGAGCGATGCCGGTCCTCCGTGCGAGGCTGGGATCACCACTCCAGCGTTCGGGTGCACAACCAACTGGAACGATTGTTACGATATCGGCTCCACGGCCCACATCTGCCAGGCGTCGTCCAACGGGTGCATCAACGCATACACGAACTTCTTCATGGCCTATTGCTTTGGGACGTGTGCGGGTAATCAGCCATGCTGCTTGACGCCTTCGACCGCGACGCCTGGCTGTCCGGGGACGCTAAGTACAGCTCCCCAGAAGAAAGTACCCAGCCGGGAAGTTGGCCCAGTTCGGCGGGATCTGACGTTGTTGGCGCATGACGCCGACACCGATCCA
>JAYVXK010000042.1:0-2755 GCA_043785265.1 Myxococcales bacterium
GTTTTGGCCGCGAGCACAGAACGATGACCACTCTTGCATCCGACGACAATGGGCGCGTCCTTGTCGAAGTGCGCGAGAGCGATCGCAGCGAAATCGGCCTCAGAAATAGGGAGATTGTAGGCTCCGCGCGGATGACCACTCTCGAACTCGATCTCGGTGCGCACGTCCACGTAGGGCACGCCCGTCTCCATCAACTCGAACGCCTCACGAGGTGCGATGTGCTTCATGGGGAGCAAGCGCCGCGCATCATGAATGCGTGGCGCGCGGCGTTACGTAGCTCTTGTTTGACCGACTTGTCGTCGATAGGAGCGAGTCGTTTGCCGACATCGGCTGGGTGAGCATGACCAAGCGCGTCGATCGCGGCGAGCGCCAGCGCGAGTTCGTCTTGCGAAGCAACCGGCGATGCCGCCGCTTGCGCGAGCTCCGTGAGGCGGTCGTATGAACGGGCGTCGCACATCGCTCCGAGTGCGCGCGCTGCGGCGGTTCTGACCTGGATCGTCTCCGCTTCGTCGTCGAGGCGCTTCCGCACGTCACGTGCAAAGCTTGCCCGATGCAAACCCAGCGCGTCGATCACCGCTGCGCGAACTCGCGGACTCGGATCTTTGTCGAGAACAGATGCCAGCGCAGAGTCTGCGCCCGGTGAGGCGGCGACAGAGCCAATCGCGATCGCGGAGGCAGCACGAACGAAAATCCAAGGGTCATCTCGCAAGAGTTTTCCGAGTGAGCCGACTGCGCTCGTCGCATGCGGAGAGTCGAGACCGCGCACGGCTGCATCGCGCACGCGCGGATCGTCATCGCTCAAAAGTGTCACGAGTAAGGGTTGCGCCTCCGCGATTCCGGAGGAAAGCTCGGCCGCTTGCGCGCGAACCGAAGCGTCAGGATCCCTCGATAAAATAGCCGTAAAACGCGTCGTTGCTGCCGCGTCGTGTGCGCGCGCGAGTGTGGCGAGTGGGGACAACGCGAGGTAGCGAGCGCGCAAGTCAGGCGCCCCACTCAAGGCTCCATCCAGAGCGGCTGACGCATGGGCGACGAGTTCGACGAGGCGTGGATCGAGTGCCCGTAGCATGTCGAGCTTTTGATCGGCCGTGCGCGCGGGATCGTCAAGCAACGCTCCGAGCTTGTCGATCGAAGCCGAGCGCGCAGCAGTCGCAAACGCGCGACGAACCTGCATGCGTGTCTCTGCTGGACCTTGCGCGAGCACCGAGGCGAGCACGTCGAGAGCCGACGACGGAGCCACGAGTGCGAGCAACCCTGCGACTTTGCCGCGCGTCGTAAAATCCGAACCCTTGACCGCTTCGATCATCGCCGGCGCGGCTGTTTTTCCGCATCGTTCGAGTTTTCCTTCGGCTTTGTGCGAGACCTCGACGTCTGCATCCGAAAGCGCTTTGACGAGCAGTGAGCCACTCGCAGCGCATGGTGCAGTGGCGGCGACATCCATCGCGAGCGCGCGCCCCGCCGGATCGAGTTTGTCGTAAACACTCGCGACCGCGGTGGTCCCCGAGTCGCCTGCCCGCTTGAGCAAACCAGCCGCGGCGTCGGCACGCGACCCTCCACCCGAGAGCGCGAGCGCGATGTCTTGCGCACTGGCGTTCTTTGATTCGAGGTCTGCGTATGCGCTCACTTCCGCGAGTGTCACGTCGGGCTTTGGGTTGTTTCTCGCGTACGCACCATCGAGGACGATCGACAGACAGCTTGTTTTTAGCGGGGGCGAGAGGGGTACTTCGTATTGCGCGCCTGGGTGCATCCACGCGTCCTCGGGCATCGTCACCCCGATGGTTCGATCACCTGCGACAACGAAGAACGTTTTCGGGGCCGCACCATTCGCTGGCGGCGTTGGTGGCGCGATCGTGAACACGAGACGAGAGAGCGGCACTTCTGCAGGACTTGCAAAGGAGACGAACTCGCCTCGTCCAGCTCCCGAACGACCTTCACTCCAGGTCGTCGATGGGTCTCCATCGACGAGTGCGGCTGGTGATCCCAAGGCGGTGCTCGCGCCACTCGCGGCGAGGAGTCTCGCGAGCGGTTTGTCGGCAGGCGTGGTGAGAGCCGTCGCGATCACGACTTGGGCCGATTTTTCGGTCGAAGCGCTCAGCCGCTGCACGCTCGCGCCGCGCAACGTGACGGTGGACGGGTCGAGTACACGTGGCGCGAGCAAGGTCGCGTCCTGACCGCAGATGCGATTCTCTTCGTTGATATCGCCCACGACCACGAAGCGCGTACCGCCCTCGCCGTCGATGACATCGACCTTCTGGCCCGTCATGCCGCCTGGTTGGCCTATGACATATCCTGTCACACCAGCGAAGACGACTGACGCGTCCGCTTTTCCGACAATGATCGCTTCGAACGCAATGGGACGCTCCGCGATCGGGACTCGCACCATCGCGGCGAGTTTTCCCTGTCCAAACGCGACGACGTCGATCTTCGCGTCACGCCCGTCCCCGAAGGGTCCATTCGGTGTGATGGGGATGGTCGGACTCGATGCGTCCACCACGCACGGCGGACCGGCGCACACTTTGTAGCGAACCACACTCGCGGCAAGATCGATCCGGACCGACAGCCCACCGAGGCCTCCTTGCGCAGGGACGATGACTTCGTTCGCGGCGAATGAAGGGCACGACCACGAGAGGATCAAAGCAGCGGTGGCGAGGATGGCGGGTCGCATAGGACGACAGAACATACCGTTTGTTTGCCCGTTCTGGCTCGAGTGTGTCATCCCCTAACGCGATGCAGAGGCCGCTCGCAGTAGGAATCGGCT
>JAYVXK010000043.1:0-2755 GCA_043785265.1 Myxococcales bacterium
GGCACGCCGTCGTTGTCGGCATCGACCTCGGGGCAGCCATCGGTGTCGTCGACGCCGTCTTTGTCTTCGGGTTGGTCGGGACATTTGTCGAACTGATCGGCAATGCCGTCGCCGTCACGATCGGGTGGCAATGGGCAACCATCGGACGGGTCGCTGCCTTTGTGGTCTTCTGCGTCGCTTGGGCATGCGTCGATGTCATCGGGAATGCCGTCGTTGTCGCTGTCCAGCGATCGCTGCTCGCGCCACTTCTGGCGCATCGCATATTTTTGATCGGGTGAATTGGCGTTCGTGTCGAGGATGGGAACGTAGACGCCGAGTAGTCCAACCACGCGAAAATCAGGCGCGCCATAGCCAGGAAAGATGTAGCTGCCCGCGCCGAGTCCGGTCCACCAGTGTTGGCTTGGACCGAACTTCATGCGGCCCTCGATATTCCACTCGATGGGCGTATTGCGGCCCGTGAACGCGGTGTTGCCGAGAAGGTCAGTGCTCTCGATGCCCGTCTGTCCGGCGACCGTCGCGCCGATGCGATACCGGCCGTCCTTGATGGGAACGAACCCGCCGATCTGCCAACGCCACTCATCACCCACGCCGAGGCCCGATCCATGAAGCGGATCGTTGACGACCGCGGTCGGGCGAAACGCGACGCCAGTCGTCGCCATGATGACGAGCGGGAACTTGAACGCGTATTCGGCCTGAACACTGAGGATCGCAGACGTCTTGTAGTCCGAGCCTAAGTTGTCGCTGATGCCGACCGGAGCAAACACTGACAAACCGGCACCGAACGCGCCGCGCTGATCATTGGTGCGCGCAATCACTCCACGCAGATCGAGCCGAATGTCGCCTGCGGATTGATCGGACGTTCCGATGTAAGACGTCGTGATGTTCGAGCTCGAACTGGAGTTCGGATAATCGGGATTCTTGACGTACTGATAGGGAGTGAACGGAAACGCGGCGGTGAACGTGATGCGATTGAACAGTTGCAGACCAATCGCCGTGTAGACGGAGAACTGATCCTGTACGACCCCCCGATCGGGCGGGTTCAGCAAGAAGCGATTGTTGCGGGGCGCGTAGATATTGGTCGTGCGCAACGGATTGAGCGAATACCCAATACCGATCTGCGCAAAAAAGATCGGGACTGGCTGCGTCACCGCGCGCGCCATCATCAACGTGTCGTCTGGCGCCGCTGGGATCTCGAGGCGGTCGAGCTTGAAGCCCGCTGACTGCTGCGCCATAGCCACACTCGACCAAGCGAGCACGCCAAAAGCAGCGGTAGCGGCTACACCAATCGAGGCGGAGCGAACGAAGAGAACTTTTGCAAACAAGCGAAGCGAGCGGTGCCTTTTCATCGTTTGAACTCGGAAGGTCTGTACGCTCGAACCTGCGTGAGAGTACGGACCGAAACTGGTAAGCCGCACGGTACACCATCCGATCGGATCTCGCGCAATACCTTGTGCGAGAGCACTTGACGAGAGCCCGTTCTGGTGCTTTCTTCCGCCCCCCTTAGGAGTGTCCCGTGAAGCGTACCTATCAGCCCCACAATCTCCGCCGTGTACGCACTCACGGCTTCCGCGCGCGCATGGCTACCCGAGGCGGGCAAAAGGTGCTCGCCAATCGCCGTCGCAAGGGTCGCAAGCGCCTCACGGTCGACATCTACAAGAAGTAGTCGGCTACGACACGGAGCCCTGGCTCTGATCGGTTGGCTTCGACGTGAGATTCGGCAAAGATCGGCGCCTCCGCACGAGTGCGGACTTTCTTCGCGTGCAGCGAGCAGGCAAGCGCGTCGTCTCCGCACATTTTGTTTTTCTCATTGCCGCACGGCAAGAGACAGGACCCTCGCGCATGGGGCTGGTCGTGTCTCGCAAGGTGGGCAACGCCGTTGTGCGAAACCGCGTCAAGCGCCTCTGCCGGGAGTGTTTTCGACGCGAAGTCGTCAAGCTCCCCGACGGAATCGATCTGGTCATCATCGCGCGCGGCAATCCGACAGGTCTCACCTTCGAGAGTGTCTCGCGCGAGTGGGCGGATGTTCAGCGTTTCATGCAAAAACGTGCAGCCGAGGCTCTGGCGCAATGGCCTCCGAAGGCGCATGTTGCGCCTCGAAACGGACAACAGGACGGCGGAAGTTGACGAAGTTTTTGATCGGACTCATCCGCGTCTACCAGCGGCTGCTCTCTCCACTCTTGGGGAATGTGTGCCGGTTCTATCCGTCTTGCTCACGGTATGCAGTGGCTTGCTTGGAGACGCATGGTGCGGCTCGGGGCAGCTTGCTTTCGTTCCTGCGGCTGTGTAAGTGCCACCCGTTTCACCCTGGCGGCGTGGACTTGCCACCGCCGCGCAAAGAAATCGGTGCCGCCACGAGCGCGCCGACCGATTCGCAAAAAGACGTCCGTGTGGGCGCAGAGCTGAGCGCACGAGAAAGTACTGATGGATAGAAACACCTTATCGCGCTGGCTGCTCATTGCGGGCATCGTCTTCTTGGGATTCTGGCTCTACCCGAAGTTCTTCGGGAGCCCGCAGAACACCAAGCAACCCATCCCGGACGAGAAGTACGCCAACGCGCCCAATTTCGCGCCGGATCCAGTGCTCGAGAAGGCCGACCCCGCAGTCGTGCTGGCGAGCGAGTCGTGCGCGATCAAAGGCAATCGCTTCGACGCCGAGCTCACCTCGCGCGGTGCTGCACTCACGCACTTCTATCTGCGTGACCCGCAATACACCGAGGCCGATGGCAAGGGCATGGACATGGTCACCTCCAATTGGG
>JAYVXK010000044.1:0-9043 GCA_043785265.1 Myxococcales bacterium
TCTTGGTTTGCTCGCTTTGACCATCGTCACCCTCGCTCGGCCGTTGCCCATGCTGCACCAGGTGTGAGAGCGCGATCACGTGCGCGGATCTCACAGGCCCAACAAACAAGAATCGGTGGACTCTGCATGGATTGCAAGAGCAATCCAGCGCACGACTAGACGCAGGGTTTGCGGCAAAAAATCGCGAGCGAATCCACTGCGTGCTCACGCAGCAGGCATTGGCAACAGCTATGCGGGCACGCTAGCTATACGGAGAACGACGAGCCGCAGCCGCAGGAGCCTTTGGCCGTTGGGTTGTTGAACTTGAACCCTGCTCCGTGCGCGCCTTCGACGTAATCGATCTCGGTCGCTTCGAGGTAGAGGTGGCTGTGCGGATCAACGTAGAGCTTCACTCCATGCGACTCGTATTGCTCGTCTTCTTCGGTGACTTTGTCCTCGAAGTAGAGGTCGTAGGTGAACCCAGCGCAACCGCCGCCAATCACGCGTAGACGCAAGCCCTGGCCTTCGAGGGCCTCAGCTTTGGCGATCTCACTGACTTTGGCCGCGGCTTTCTCGGTGATCGTGATCATGAAGGGAGTATAGGTCGGCTCGACGGAATCGGCTAGTACGACGATTGCCTGAGGTGGCGATCAGTTGGTGCTGGTGATTTTTGCGAGCATGCCGCCGGTGCATGCGACGACGAACGCGCCAGGCCCGAGCGGCGCGATTCCGGCGACTGCAAAACTGCGTGTCTGATGGCATGGACTGTCGGCGCCGGTCGTCGCAAAGCCGCCCGAGGAATCCACCATGCCGATGGTTCCATCAGGGGTAGCAAACGCAATCGCTCCCGCTCGATCGACGATCACGCCTGTATGCGGAGGTGGCGTGTAGATGAGAATCCCGCCGTCCGAAGGACTCGTGACCGCAGACATCCATGAAGGGAGTGGGATCGCGACGCGAAGTTTTTCTTGTCCGGCCGCATCGACCGCGATCACATAGTTGCGTCCGGCCGCACCGCCGAGACCATAAACGACGTCTCCGTTGATCGCAGGCGGACCCAAATAAGCCTGGTTTGCAGGCGCCGTTGCTCGTGGCGCCGCAACACCCGTGTCGAGATCGAGCACGACGATGCGCGATTGCACACCCGGATCGACCATCGCAACGAGCGTGTGATCACCCATGATGGCGGCACCGCCGTCGACGACGCCACCGAATGAGCCGACTCGGACCATGTCGCGACCAGGCGCCCACGAATAAACGACACCCGATGCTGCAATGGCGATCACTTTGCCGCGTGAGGCGAGCAGGGGACCCGAGATGGCCTCCGGTGCGGTCGCACGTGCGCGAATGCCGCCGCCGCCGTCGAGCACCGCGAACTCTTGCGAAGTGCACACCACGACGCCACCGTCAGGCAGCGGCAATGGTGCAATGCGACCGCCGAGATTGCCTCGCACCCCGCCAACCACGGTGCGAAACTTGATCGCGTCGCTCTTGAAACCAATGACTTCATCGTTGGACGCGACGACGACCACCGTGCCGTCTGCGAGTATCACTGGAGCGCCCGTGGCCCCCATGCCGAGCGCTCGATCCGCTTGGCGATTGCCTTCGGCATCGAACCACACGGCTTTGCCACTGTTGGTGATGACCAGCACGCTGTTGTCTGTGAGCGCGAGCGGCGCATGCACGATGCCTTGGCCCGTGGTCTCGGCGTCCACCGGTTTGCGCCACGCGACTCGCAATGGAGCTGCGGGCAAGGGGTTCGTGGTCTGGCCGCTTCGCTTCGCATCCACACGCGCCAACGGAGACGGACCGCCAGGCAAGCCCACGATGACGGTCTCTGGACGTCGCGGATCCATGCGCTGGGCGAACGCTATCGCCGCAACGAGCGGAACGGCGACCACCAAAAGTGCAGCGCCTCGCCTCATCGAGATTTTCCTTTCAAGAGAAAATCTGCGGACACCTCAGGAACCTGCGTCCCGTCCTTTGATGCGAACGCGCCGCGCACGACTCCAAACGCGCGCACCTCGTCTCCTGTCGCGACGACTGTCTCGCCGCCATAGAGCACTCTCACGACGCAAGGCTTTTTGGTGCATCCCCGCGTGTCGTCCACCACCATCACAGTTCCGTGGTTTTGAACGCGTGCCTCGAGCACCGGGCCCTGCACGATGATGGGTTTGCCTGTGCTGGCTGAAATGTCGGACGTGAGCGCGTCGTAGCCGAGCGAAACATTCTTTTCGAGCGAAGTTGCCTCGGCGGTCAAACTGCTCACCTTGTTGATCGGAATCGTCACGATCCGCGCGGCCGAGTCCGTGCCGGTCTTGCTCTGCGCCCGCACGACGAGTTCGGTCGCGTCTGCGGGAGCCTTCACGCCAAATGTGCCATCTTCGTTGACGGCTGCGAGTGCGCCATTGATGGTGATCTGCGCGCCCTTCGCCGTGCGCCCGGCGACATTGAGCGCGGTGCCCTCCAGAGTGACTCGTGGACCAGGCGCATCGATGTGCAACGGCAGCACGCCGACCTTCGCGCTCACATCGCCAGAACTCTTGTCGCCCTTCTTGTGAGTCACAGTGTAGGTCAGTTTTCGCTCGATCGTTTTGGCGTCGCCCTCGCCCGAGACTTCACTCGTGAGGTCGATGTTGACTGTCGCTTTGCCCGCCGCATCGAGCGCGACTGGTTTTCCGTCGAGCGCCACTGTGTCGCCCGGAGTTGCCTCGAGGTGGATCTGCAGCGCCGGCGGTGTCGCGTTGATCTGGCTCAAATCAGCCCGAATGCGATAGGCGACTGGCACGACCAACGAGATGCGTTCGTCGCGTCCCATCGAAGGCCGATCGAGAGTGATCGTGAGCGGATTGTCTCCGACGACGAGCGGCGAGGGCACGTCGATGTCCGTCTCGTGTTTGGCAAACGTGGCTTTTGCTTTTCCAAGAGTTGCCGTGGTGCCATCGACGCAACTATCGCAGGCGAGATGCAATTGCTCTTTGCCGTCTGCGCTGAGTTTGGGTGACGCCACCAATGGCGCCCCACCGCGAACGAGCAACGCGATCACTCCTGCTCCCACGAGCAACAGCGCGCCACCAACGCCTGCAACGAGCGCAAGAGGCAGCCCCTTTTTTGGCCGCAAAACAGGTGCGTCTGGCAATTGTTCATGCACGAGTGGCGCAGGCGCGGGCACGAGAGAAGGCGCCGGTCCGTAAACGATTGGTGGTTGCTGCGCGCGTTGTCCTTGGACTTGTCCCTGATAAGTGGGCGCGATGCCTGGCGCTGCCACTCCGAGCATCGTCTTGCCCGCGGGTTGCCGCGAGAGTTCACTCGCGTGCGTTGGCGCGATGCCTGGCGCGGCAACTCCAAGCATGGTCCTGTTGGCGAATGGCAGCTTGTCTGCTGGCGGTGGAGCCGCATGAACTGGCGCAATTCCCGGCACAGCAACACCGAGCATGGTCCTGTTCGCCGCGACGCGCATCTCCTGCTGCTGTGGCGGCTGCGGCTGTATGGGTTGCGTGGGTAGTGCTGCCATCGGTGGCGCGACAAATCCGAGCATCGTCTTCGAACCAAAGCCTTGATTCGCGGGAGCCGCTGCCGTCCCCGGCCCCGGCCCCGTCCCGGTCCCCGTCCCCGCCCCCGTCCCGGTCCCCGTTCCCGTTCCCGTTCCCGCCGCTCCCGCTGCCATCGGACTTACGCCCATCATCGTCATCGCCGCTCGAACTGGCGCTGGCGTGGCAACCGGCGGCGGCGCCACAGACTGCACAGTCGTCCCGCACTGGCCGCAGAACTTGGCGTTCTCCGGCAGTGAGTTCCCGCATTTCGCGCAAGCAGCCATTATCAACCGTATGCGTACGTCAAACTGAGCGTTCGGCAAAGTGCTGCGTCGACCCCCACCTGATGGTGCCACCAAAAACCATGCGGTCGTGGGTCGTTTGAGCTATCCAGGCCATCGATGACTTTCTTTCCCAGACTTGCAGCGTTGGCGGGGGCGCTGAGTGGGGTTGCATGGGCTGCCGCGATGCTGGGTGCATGCGATGGCGACGACACGCCCGCGCGGACGTTGCCCGACGCGGCCGGGATGCAAGACACTTCGCCTCTCGATTCGACCACAGACGGGCCGATCGTGCCTGATTCTGGCCCTCGCGCGAAGCTCGTGCTCGTTCATGCGGGGCCGGATGTGCCTGCGGTGCGCGTGTGTTTTGCGGTGGGCACCAAGATCGATGGCAGTGACGTCGCGATCGTCCCGATCCCGCCGCTGCCGGACCAAATCACAGGCGCGCAGCCTTATCCGGGCGTGTTTCCAGGCACGGGAGGCGTGTTTCCGGACTTGGGAGTCGATCTCTCGGCGAGAGTGATCATTCCGTATGTGATCATCGCGTCTGCCGTGAAAGACGACGTGCGGAGCGATGCGGGCCCGCCCAAACTCAACTGCGCAGAGCTGCTGTCGAATGGGCCCAATGCGCTCCCTTCGCCGGCGTATCTCAAGTTGCCATTGATTCCTGCGGGCACGTTGGCGACCGGAAAAACGCTACTTCTCGCGGCAACAGGCTGTTTGCCGAATGATCCACAAGGGGCTGCACTTTGCGGCGCGAACTACGATTCGACGCTCGGCAATGTCGCGCTTCGGATCTTCGAACTCGACAACAAGTCGACCGCGACCGCCGCTCAAATTGGCACGCAGTTGATGCACCTCTCCTCGGCTGTCGAAGGCAAGCTACAGGGATCCATCACGGCATCTCTGATTGGACCGGTCGATGCGTCCGCGGGAGATGCGTTCGTCCTGCCGATGACCACCAATGTGCACTTTGGCGACCTGTCTCCCAAGACGGCGATCGCGCTGGCGCTCACGAATGTGGATCAGACGGCGCTCTTCGTGTCGGTTCAGAATCCTGACTCAGGCGCGCCACTCCAGAATGTCGTCGTGCCGCTGTCACTGGTCTATCAAACGACGACGGGACAATCGAGTGGAGCAGACCAGTACTTCAAGACTGGCGCCAACTACACCTTCGTCGTGTTGGGCGATCCGGCCGAACCCAATCAACTTGATTCGGGGACGTTCAACGGCAAGAGCCTTCATTTTCTGGCGTTCCCGAGCGATCCGCCCGTGAAATCGTATCCCTGAATCATGCGTGTTTGGATCCTCGGCACGGGATCGAGCGGCAACCTGTTGATCGTCGATGTGCAAGGTACACGCATTTTGATCGATGCGGGTATTGGACCCAAGAAGGCAGCGATTCGGATGCGCGATCTGGGGGCTGATCTCTTTCCGCGTGGCGCAGACGCGATCGTCGTCACGCACGAACACGCCGATCACTGCGCGCAACTCGAGTCGCTCGCCAAAGCGCTGCAATGCCCCAAACGCGACACTTCGAATGAAGCGCGTGTTCACTTGCACGAGGGCATTCGTGCCGAGCGTGTGCGTCACCGCTTCGAGACACGCACGTTCAAGATGCACACGGCTCTTGCGATTGGACCCGTGACGGTAGAGGCGCTCGCCATTCCGCATGACGCGCCGCAAGTCGCCATTCGTGTCACAGCAGGCGACGTCTCGTTTGGGTATGCGACGGACCTTGGCTCGAATACGCGGGGTCTTGGTGCCTTCCTAGGCGCGTGCGATGCGGTGCTCCTCGAGGCGAATTATTGTCCGCAAATGCTCGCAGAGGGGCCGTACCCGACCAAGCTCAAAGGCCGTATTTCAGGGCCTTTGGGGCACTTGTCGAATGAGCAGACTGGAGAAATCGTCCAGGATATTTCGCGGCATGGTCATCCACGAATCGTTCTTTGTCATCTCTCGAAGCTCAACAACGAACCCGAGTTGGCCCGTCGTGTCGTCTCGTCTGCATGCCCCCAAATGGATGTCTCGGTGATCGAGCACGGCGAGCCCAAAATCCTCGACGTCGTGCGCACCCACAGACGCGCCGCGAAGCAGCTTTCGCTCGGCTTTTGACGGCACGTCCGCTACGCGGCGTGGTCAACACCAGAGAACGCTGGCTCTGGTCATCGCCACCGAACGAAGCTACAAGCGCGCGCATGACGGATCGCATCGTCCACTGCAAGAAACTCGGTAAGGATCTTCCCGGTCTGCTCAAGGCTCCGTTCAAGAACGAGCTCGGCAAGCAGATCTATGAGCACATCAGCGCAGAGGCGTGGGAGGGCTGGCGGAAGGATTCCGTGAAGTTCATCAACACCTATCGCGTGGACCTCGCGTCTGCCGAGGGTCAGAAGTTCATGTACAAACAGTGCGCCGTTTATTTTGGCTTCGAGGAAGGGGACCTCGCGCAGACAGCATTCACGCCGGCGCCCGACAAGAAGTAAGCAACCGAAAGACCACCCGTGACCGCACAAAGCAGCCGTATTTCCGCTCCGCCGCCGGGTCCGTACGCTCGTGACGTGCACGATCGACTCACGCTGGGTGTGACTGGGTTCGAGTGGGGAGACCTCTTCGACCCCGCGCGGCTGCGCGACTTGCATGACGTCTTCGACGGTTGGTTTCGCGCGCGCGCTCCAGAAGCTCACGCGACATTCGACGCGTACCGTGCCTGCAAAGGCGTTGGGATGCGAGACGAAGCCAAAAGCGAAGCATTGCTCGCCGCCGCACCCCACGTGGGCGCCTTCTTGGCGAAGTTGTTTGGGATCGAAAAAGACGCCGCCGCGCTCAAGCGTGAAGTGGAAGACCGCGAGCCGCTCTGGCGCTTCAAACGCGACTTTGGAAAAAAACGAGTCACCAAAGACGGCGCCGGCAAGCCGTTCAAGGCCGCGTGCGACAAGCTCTCTCTCGACGCGAGCGCATTGGCCAGAGCCGCGCTCGAGGTCGCGCGCATCACATTCTCCGAGGGCGGAGACGAAGAGATGTCGGTCGCCAACGCGACACTCGCGCTGCTCGCGATCGACGATGTAGCTCGCAAAGCGGCGAAGTCAGGTGGCGCACACTGGACAGACGAGCTGCGCAACGAGGCCTCCAAAGCTCGCAACGCGCTGATCGCGGATCCCCGCACAAAACAGGCATTCGCTGCGCTCTCCCCCGCGCTTGGAGCGATCCCAACCGACCAAGAGCACGCGCACTTGCTTGCGACCTTGCTCGACGCGATCGAGTTGTGTCTCGCCGAACGTTGGTCCAATCCCGCCGACGCAGCGGCTCGTTGGATGTCTCTCAAGAAACCACACGACCTCGACTACGCGCACCTCGTTCACATTCGTCGCCCTGACGAGAAGCTCCCCGAGTTGTTCGTCGGGCCCGATCACGATCGCCGCCAGCGCTCGAGCTTCAAGCTCACGGACAAGCGTGGCAGCGCGCGCGAGGTCGAAGAAGAAGTCGACTACTGCTTGTATTGCCACAATCGCGACAAGGACTCTTGCAGCAAGGGCTTTCGCGATAAGCCATTAGCGGGCGCGCAGGGTCCTACGTTCAAGAAGAATCCGATTGGCGTCGAGCTGCGCGGTTGTCCACTCGAAGAAAAAATCAGCGAGATGCACACGATGCGGCGCGACGGGGAGTCAGTCGCCGCGCTCGCTCTGGTGACCCTCGACAATCCGATGGTGCCCGGCACGGGTCATCGCATTTGCAACGACTGCATGAAGGCGTGCATTTTTCAGAAGCAAGAGCCGGTCAACATCCCGCAGATCGAAACTCGCGTGCTCACTGAAGTGCTCTCGCTGCCATGGGGTCTCGAGATTTACGGCCTTTTGACGCGTTGGAATCCGCTCAACATCGCGCGGCCCTATGCGCTGCCCTACAACGGCAAGAACGTACTCGTGGTCGGTCTCGGACCTGCTGGCTACACGCTGGTGCATCATCTCGCGTGCGAGGGTTTTGGCGTCGTCGCGATCGACGGACTCAAGATCGAGCCCCTGCCGTTCTCGCTGACCGGCGGCGCCGCGAGTGGCGGCTGGGTTCCACCCGAACCCATTTTGGTCGCTACTTCGATATACGGCAAACTCGACGAGCGAATCCTACTTGGGTTTGGCGGTGTCAGCGAATATGGCATTACCGTTCGCTGGGACAAGAACTTCCTCACGCTCGTGTACATGACCGTGGCCCGCTCACGCCATGTGGCCGTCTATGGAGGCGTGCGTTTCGGCGGCACGCTGACCTTGGACGACGCATGGGACCTTGGCTTCCACCATGTGGCGATCGCGGCGGGTGCGGGTCGCCCGACGATCATCGAGATGAAGAACAACCTGTCGCGCGGCATTCGCAAAGCGAGTGACTTCTTGATGGGTCTTCAACTCACGGGAGCCTACAAAAAAAGCTCGATCGCGAATCTTCAGATCAGCCTTCCTGCGATCGTCATCGGCGGTGGCTTGACCGCGATCGACACCGCCACCGAGTTGCTCGCCTACTACTGCGTCCAGGTCGAAAAGAGCGTGGACCGATTCGAGTTGCTCACGAAAGAACTAGGAGTCGAAAAAATTCGCGCGATGTTCGACGACGAAGAATGGGACGAGTTGCAGCAGCATGTCGCTCACGGCCGCGCGCTATTGGACGAGAAGGCCCAAGCCGATATCGAAAAACGAGAGCCACGCGTGCAGCAATTGCTCGACTCGTGGGGAGGCGTCACTCTCGTTTATCGCAAGAGCTTGGCAGACTCACCCGCGTATCGGCTCAATCACGAAGAGGTCGTCAAGAGTCTCGAAGAAGGCGTGCGCTACGTCGAGAACCTCTCG
Source organism: Myxococcales bacterium (assembly GCA_043785265.1). Classification (GTDB taxonomy): domain Bacteria; phylum Myxococcota_A; class Polyangia; order Polyangiales; family Polyangiaceae; genus JANYHY01. The sequence continues at coordinate 8,626 of JAYVXK010000044.1, forward strand.
CCCACAGAGGCCGTGCTCGACCGCCGAGGCGCGGTCACTTCGATGAAATTTCTGCGAAAAGACGGCTCGGAAGTAGAACTGCCCGCACGAACCGTGTGCGTGGCCGCAGGGACGAGCCCGAACGTGACCTACGAAAAGGAGCACGATGGCAACTTCTTACTCGACTCTCGCAAGCAATATTTTCAGGGCTACAAGGCAGTCGTCTCTGCAGACGGCCAAACCACTTTGGAGAAAGTTGCCAATAGCGCCGAGGGGTTTTTTACGAGTTATCTCAAAGGCAATAAGACCGTATCGTTCTATGGCGACAATCACCCTTATTACGCCGGCAGTGTGGTCAAGGCGATGGCGAGCGCCAAAGACGGTCACCGTCACGTGAGCGCGCTCTTCCCCGAGACGAAGTCTCTCGATCCAAAAGATC
>JAYVXK010000045.1:0-2744 GCA_043785265.1 Myxococcales bacterium
GCATTTCACGCGCCACGCTCTATGAACGTCTGGAAAACCCTGATTGAAAAAAATACAACTGTCTGAAATTAATGCAATTGAATTGCATGAAGTTCATGAACCAGTTGTCGGAAGTTCGAATCTTCCTGGGCGCGCTGACTCGATGACTCCTTCGGCGACCTGGATGCGTGCAGCCCTCGCGGAGGCGCATGCAGCGGCCGCGAAGGGAGAAGTCCCCGTCGGGTGCGTGATCGTCCAGGGCGATGCCATCGTCAGCGTGGGTCACAATCTTCGCGAGAACAGCGGTGACCCCACCGCGCACGCCGAGATGATCGCCATTCGTGCTGCCGCAGCATCACTCGGCGATTGGCGTCTCGATGGCGTGACCGCGTACGTCACCCTCGAGCCCTGCGCGATGTGCGCAGGAGCTCTCGTGCTCGCGCGCGTGTCTCGGGTCGTTTATGGATGCGACGACCCAAAAGCCGGCGCGGTGAAGACTCTCTTTGCGATTGGGCAAGACACGCGACTCAATCATCGGTTCGAGGTCGAGAGCGGTGTGCTGGCAGACGAGTGCGCGTTGGCATTGAAAGAGTTCTTTGCCTCGCTCCGCGCGCAGGGAAAAAAATAATCAGTCGCTCATGGTGACGCGCAAAATCTCCTCGGTCGTCGTCATGCCGTCGAGAATCTTCGCGATGCCACTCATTCGAAGAGAGATCATACCGTTCTTGATCGCAGCCATTTTCAGGTCTGCCGTGGATGATCCACCCAGCACCATCTCTTTGAGATTGTCGTTGAAGCGCATGACCTCGTACAGCGCGACGCGACCCTTGTAGCCCGTGCCGTTGCACGTCTTGCAGCCCGTGCCCTTCATCAGTTTGCCGTTCGCGATTTGCTCTTCGGAAAACCCAATGTCGATGAGCGCGCTTTTCTCGACCGTGATGGGCGCTTTGCAATCGAGACAGATGCGTCTCGCGAGACGTTGCGCCAGCACGAGATTGACGCTCGCGGTGATCAAGAAGGGCTCGACACCCATGTTCAGCAAGCGAAAGATGGTCGCCGGCGCGTCGTTGGTGTGCAGCGTCGAGAGCACCAAGTGGCCCGTGAGCGCGGCTTTGACGGCGATTTCAGCCGTTTCGAAGTCGCGCACCTCGCCGACCATGATGATGTCCGGGTCTTGTCGCAAAAACGATCGGAGCGACATCGCAAAGTTGAGACCGATCTCGTCGTGCATCTGCACTTGATTGATGCCGTGCAAGTTGTACTCGACCGGATCTTCCGCGGTGCTGATGTTGTGTCCCGGTTTGTTGAGCTCACTGAGCGCAGAGTAGAGCGTCGTGGTCTTGCCTGAACCCGTCGGACCGGTGACGAGCACCATTCCCCAGGGTTGATGAATCGCCCAGTGGAAGTCGTCGAGTGGACCTTGATCGAAGCCGAGCTTGGTCATGTCGAGCTGGAGGTTGCCCTTGTCGAGCAAACGCAGAACGATTTTCTCTCCCCAGAGCGTGGGCAACACGCTCACGCGGAAGTCCATTTCGCGGCCTTTTCCGAGCTTGAGTTTGATGCGTCCGTCTTGCGGCAGACGACGCTCTGCGATGTCGAGCGAGGCCATGATCTTCACGCGGCTCACCATCGCGGCTTTCAACTTGAGCGGCGGCGCCATCTCTTCGTTGAGCACGCCGTCGATGCGATAGCGCACGCGCAGTTTTTTTTCGTAGGGCTCGATGTGAATGTCGCTCGCGCCTTTTTTGATCGCGCTGAGCAGGATCATGTTCACCAGGCGCACGACAGGAGCGTCCTCGCTCGCCTTCTCAAGCTCCATGAGGTTGACTTCTTCTTGGTCATCCGAGACGCCAATCTCGCCTTCGTCGAAGCCCGCCATGACTTCGTCATACGAAGGGCCGACGTTGTAATACTTCTCGATCGCCGCAAGGATCGCGCTCTCGCTCGCGATCACCGGCTCGACATTGAAGCCAGTCAAGAACTTGAGATCGTCGATCGCGTTGAGGTTGGTCGGGTCGGCCATCGCCACGACGAGCGAGCTGCCGGCGCGCGAGATCGGCAACACCTTGTGCTTTTCGCACTGCTCTTTGGCGACCAGCTTCACGATGTCGGCGTCGATCTCGTACTCCTCGAGATTGATCGTGGGCACACGATATTGCTGCGAGAGAAAGTTCGTGATCTCGGTGTCCGAGATGTAGCCAAGCTTCGCGAGCGTGTAACCCAAGTTGGCGCCAGATCGCTGTTGCTCCTCCTGTGCCTGCCGCAACTGCGACAGGCTGATGAGCTTTTCACGAACGAGCAATTCCCCCAGGCGGTTGTTCGACATGTTTCTCCAGTCACCGTTTATGTCGCCGAGTAGAGCGTCGTGAGCGCGCGATGGGCGCAATCACCCAAAGAAGATTAGACGGTCGCGATGGGGAAGTCGTCAAGTTGCTATTGCACGATCAGACCGCGCATACGGCGGAGCAGCAGATCGACAGTGGGCCGGTAACCATAGTTTGGACTCGTCGCATCGACGGATCGGGCGCAAATCGAGCCAACGACGCCGTGATCGCCAAGCGCCTGCGCCAGGCGCAACTCGCGAATCGTTGGGTACGCTTTGCCGCGCACTTGAAGGGATCGGGTTTGTGCGCCGTCCACGCAGAGCGGCGGACCTGCCGGATCGGTATTGGTCTTCACGCAATCGCAGCCGGGCATGAACGCCGGATCGGTGCACTCTTTTGGCGTCGGCAAATCGAACACGCACGCGTACTGCAGGTCGAGAC
>JAYVXK010000046.1:0-9009 GCA_043785265.1 Myxococcales bacterium
TGCGCGATCTTTTCGGCTAAAAACATGGTCATTTGTGAAGGCGTGAAAATATGAGCACAGGCTCACATTTGCGCACAGCGAATGAATGTTCACGTTTTCGCGCGTAACGCGTTCGTTGCTTTCGCGCGCACTCTTGCCACCAAAGCCTTGCACGCGTGTTTCTTCGCGGGCTTGAGAGCGTCACATGCGTGCGCGATAGATGGGACTCGACCGCGGCCCAACACTTGCGATGCATCGCGTCATGCAAGTCCGCAAAACCCAGAGACCCATGCCCATCGACCTCGCGATCGTCTACAGCCCAGTCGGTGGCGGTCACAAAGCCGCCGCGCTCGCGCTTGCGGAGAACGCGCGCGCCAAAGGGATGACGGTCGAGGTCTTGAACTTGTTCGACTTCGCGCCGCGTGTGGTGGGCGACACGTATGTGGCGACGCACCTCAATTGGACAGGCACGTCGCCTGACTCTTACGGACGCGCGTATCACGGGTCGAATTACCGCGGCGCACTTTGGGAGCCGCTTCGACTCAAGATCGATCAGCTGGTGTTTGGGGCGCTCCTGCGACGCATCGAACAACTCGCTCCGCGTGCGATCATCGCAACGCATCACCTGCCGTTGGTCGTGCTTGGCCGTGCTCGTCGCAAGGGCCTACTGCAAGCACCCGTCACGGCGGTGATCACCGACTACACGAGTCACGCAGTGTGGGCCGAGCGAGGAGTGGATGCGTTTTGCGTTCCGTCGCTGTTTGCTCATGCAGACATCGTTCGGCATCTGTCGACCGAAGCAGGTCCAAAGTCTCCCGTGTTCATGACGGGCATTCCTGTCCGAGAGGCCTTCGAGCGCATCGAGCCGGTATCGATGCCGCGCGCGGGCGAGCCTCTGCGCGTGCTGGTCACGAGCGGAGGATTCGGAATAGGACCCATGCGGCGCATCGTGCGAAGTTTTGCAGGCGTCCGCGACGTCGCGCTCACAGTGGTTTGCGGCGCAGCACACGCGCTCGTGACCGATGTCGAGCGCGACGTGAAGGAAGCAGGCGTGTTTGCCACCGTGATCGGTTTCGAACGTGACATGCCCGCGCGCGTGGCAGACGCTCACATCGTCGTTGGCAAAGCGGGTGGCCTCACGGTCAGCGAGACGCTCACCGCGGGGCGACCGATGATCGTCGTCGGCGCGGTCCCAGGCAACGAGAAGCACAACGAAGCCTTCGTTCTCGGCGGCGGCGCAGGCGTGGTGGCGACTCCAGAAGAGGTCGGCCGTGTCGCGAGCGAGCTGAGAGATCAACAGCGCCTGCAATGGATGGGCGAGCGTGGTCGCATTCTCGTGATGTCACACGCCAGTGATCGCGTTCTTGCCGTCGCGTTGAACACAGAGAGCGCAGCGCGCGCGGCCTAGAAGCGGCCTATTGGCAGCCCGTCTTCCCCTCGCGAAATCTCGTCAGCAACTTGGGCAAGCGACCCGCCCAAAACGCCCAGTCGTGCTGCGCGTTCGGCTCTTCGACGTGCAACACGTCGTAGCCTTTGGTGGTGAGTGCGTCGTTGACGGCGCGAACGGAGACGCAGTTGTCATTGGGACAACCGTTGTCCAAGTAGAAGCGCACGGGCACGACGGGATCATTTCCTGCGCGCTTGATCATCGCGTCGTTGTTCCAAAAATACGACGCACTCTGCGCGCCGACGTAACCCCAGTGCTCGGAGTGTTGAAACGCCAAATAGGTCGAAATCAAGCCTCCAAGTGACGCACCGGACTGTCCAGTCGCGCTCGCTGTGTTGCACACGTGGTAACCCTTCTGGATCATCGGCTCGAGATCAGACAGCAAGAAGTCTCCGTAGTCGTCACCGAGCGCGCCCGACGTGCCGAATGTGTACTGATCGAGCCGCACGTTTTGATTGGGCAACGCGACGAACGCGATCACCGCAGAAGCAGCCGGTGTCTTGCTGTAGGTCGCGTCTGCCACTCCCATGAAGTCCCCACGCGTGAGGTCTTCGTTGCCGTCGTGAAAAACCAGATGCGGGAGCGCATCGCACGAGCCGTCGTCGTAGCGCGGCGGCAGATAAACGAACACATCGCGTGCGTCGCCCAGCTTGGTCGCTTGCACCTTGGAGTGACGAACGAGCCTGCCTTTTGCGAGGTCTCCATCGCTTGGATGCGCGATCGCGTTGAACTCGCCCACCGTCTGATGATTGATGCCGTCCCACACCACGTTGTGAGCGAGCGCGTCCTCTGCAAAGCCAAGATCGCTCGTGCCACTCAGCAGCTTGTACGGTTGCGATTGCCCACGAGCGACCTGCGTGTCGAGCACGTAGAGATCGGTGCCGGCGACTTGTGCGAGCGGCCGCGCGTTCGCTTTCCACCCCGTGAACGATCCGGCCACACTCCAAGGACCCTGCGATCCCGCTCCTCGCACGACAAAGACCAGGCGATCAGCTTTGTCCTCGAGAGGTGCGCCGCCTTGCGCGTTCACGTCGGCGATGAACTTGTCGACGCGCGCGGTCAGCTGCGGACCGCTGAGCGACTTCGCGTCCGATACGAATGCATCATACAACGATACGGAGGCTGTTCTTGCCTGCCCGGCGCGTGTGCAGTCTGCTTTGACGGACGAATCCGTTGGTACGAACGTGTCAGGGGCAGCGGCGTCTTTCTCGATCGGAACGTAAGCGTCTTGCATCGACGCGTCTGGACTCGTGGTCACGATCGCGGGCGTGTCGCTGCATGCCGCGAGCGCACTCAACGCTCCAACGATCAGTCCTGCGCGTCTCATGGCGTACCTCACCGCTGCGGTACTGCCTCGTTTTGTCCCTGGCGTAAAGAGAGATTGGCGAAAACGTCACTCAAGCGTACGTTACGTGCCCCGCGCTTGCCTTTGGCCCCTCGAACCACCCACGATGCAGCGCACGCCCGGGCGAAGCGAGTACGGACGGAAACTAGGATCGCGTGATGGCTGAAGTCGAACAAACCTCCGAGCGCGCAAAGCGCGTTTTGCGGCAAGACACTCCTCTGCCTGTCGCGACGCCGAAAGCCATTCGCTGTAGCGCGCGCGGCGTGCGCAAGTCGTTTGGCAAGACTGAGATTCTGCGCGGCGTCGACGTGGAGATCGAAGAGGGCTCGTTCGCCGTGCTCGTGGGATCGAGCGGCTGCGGGAAGAGCACACTCTTGCGCCTCGTCGCGGGCCTCGAAGAGGCTGATTCTGGCTCGATTTGGCTCGCAGGCAAAGACGTCACCGATTTGCCGCCACGAGATCGAGACGTCGCGATGGTCTTTCAGAGCTACGCCCTCTATCCGCATCTGAGCGTGCGCGACAATCTCGCGTTTGGTCTCACGCTGCGAAAGACTCCTCAGGCAGAGATCGCGACGCGCGTGCGTGAAGCCAGCGCCATGCTCGGTCTCGATGCGCTGCTTGATCGTCTGCCCAAGCAACTGTCGGGCGGACAGCGGCAGCGTGTCGCGATGGGGCGCGCCATCGTTCGGCGCCCGACGATCTTCTTGTTCGACGAGCCGCTCTCGAATCTGGACGCAGCCCTGCGCGCCGAGGTGCGCGTCGACATCCGCAGACTTCACGATCGTCTCGAAGCGACGACTCTCTACGTGACTCATGATCAAGTCGAGGCGATGACTCTCGCTGACGTGCTCTGGGTGATGAACAAAGGTCAGGTCGAACAGAAAGGCCCGCCGCTCGACGTCTACGAGCGACCGCTCTCCTTGTTCGTGGCGACCTTCCTCGGCTCGCCCGCGATGAACTTGTTGGACGGAAAACTGTCACACGACAAAAGTGGTTGGGTCGCAAAGGGCCCTGATTTGAGCCTCGCGGTAGACGAAGCGCGCTTTGGCGCTGCGCTCGTGGAGGGACGAGCCGTGAAGGTTGGCGTTCGCCCCCACGATCTCATGCGAGCGACCGATGGCGCGAGCGCGAGCGGAGAGTTGAAAGTCGAAGTCGTCGAAGCGCTTGGCTTCGAAGCATTTGCTTATGGTTGGATCACGCAGACCGGACCGCGCATCGTCGTGCGGCTCGACGGTGACGAGGCCCGCCGCGTGCGCGCTGGATCGACACTGCCCCTCATGGCCGACCCATCGCACGTGCATTTGTTCGACGCCGCGACAGGCCGCGCTCTCGACGCTCCATGAACACGCTGCGCAGATTCGTGTGGTGCGGGGTACTGCTCGTCCTCGCGCTGATGGGCTGCGAAAACGACAATCAGCCTAAAATTACGATATGGCATGCGTATCGCGGCGAAGAGCAGGTCGCGTTCGAACAAGTCGTCGCGCGGTATCGACAGGTTCATCCGGACGTCATCGTCGACCTGTTGGCGGTTCCGAATGAAGCGTACGCGTCCAAGCTCGAGAGCGGAGTGCCGCATGGTCACGGTCCCGATGTGTTCATCGACACGCACACGCGTCTCGGATCGTTTTTGCAACAGAAGCTCGTCTCTCCCATCACTCTGACGCACGACGAAGACGCGGCAATCGATCCGATCGCTCTCGAAGGCGTGACGATCGAAGGCGTGCGATACGGCGTGCCGCTCTCGGAAAAAACACTCGCGCTGATCGTGCGTGATGATCTGCTGAAGACGCCGCCGCACACACTCGAAGCTCTCGCAAACCAGCCATTTCCCCCAGGAACGTACGCGATCGCGTACGAAGCGCAGGTCGCGTTTTTTCATTCTGCGGTGCTTGGTGCGTATGGCGGATCACTGCTCGGGCCAGACGACACGTATGGATTCCAAGGTGAAGGCGCAGAGCAGTCACTCGCTCTCGTTCGTGGATTCGTCGTCTCGCACGCCATCCCCGAGGAACCCTCTGGCGCGCTGGTCAAACAACTCTTCGTCGACGGCAAGGCGGCGACGGTCATCAGCGGTCCGTGGTTCACGAGCGACCTCGGTGATCGCGTGGCGTATCGCGTCGAGCCACTGCCCATCGTGGCGGCGACAGGCCAACCCATGCGCCCGTTACTCTCGATCGAAGCGGCATTCGTCACGCCGACGGGAGCCGAAAATCCGCTCGCGCTCGGCTTCGCGAAGTTCCTCGCTGATCGACAATCGGCGATCACCATGGCGACGGTGGGTCGGCAGATCGTCTCGCGTACGGACGCATGGACCGATCCGTTGCTCGCGAGCGACGCGCGCCTTCGAGGCTTTCACGACGCGGTAAAGAACTCCACGCTCACGCCTTCGTCGCCAGCGATGCAGGCCGCATGGGAACCTTCGGATCAGGCTATTTTGAAGGCACTTCGTGGTGAGGACCCGCATGCCGCGTTGGTCGAAGCGGCCAAGCGCTTTGCCGACGCAACCAGACCTCCGCCGCCGCCCGCATCGCCCACGCCAATGCTTCTCGTTGTGGGGCTTGGTCTGATGTTGCTCGCGTGGCTTGGAGTTCGCCGTGTGCGCGCAACCGACTTTCGCTCGGAGCTGCGAGCCTCGAGAGGCGCGTATCGCTACGTCGCGCACGCGGTCGTGATCATGTTGTTGCTCGTCGTGGCGCCGCTCGTCGCGGGTGCGGTCACGTCATTGTTTGCAGGACCTCGCGGAGACATGCACTTCGTGGGTTTGCAAAACTACGTGCTCATTCTCACGGCGCGCGGACAACCTCTGCTCGGACGCGGGTCGTTTTATCTGACGTTGCTCGTGACGATGCTCTGGACCGTGGTCAACGTCGCGCTGCATCTCGCGCTCGGTCTCGGTCTTGGCATCTTGCTCTCACGTCCCTTGCTCAAACTCAAAGCGATGTATCGGGTGCTGTTGATCTTGCCATGGGCAGTGCCGTCTTACGTGACTGCGCTCGCGTGGAAAGGCATGTTTCACCGGCAATTTGGGGCGATCAACGCGATCTTGAGCGCGCTCGGCGTGGAACAAGTCTCGTGGTTTTCCAAGTTCTCGACTGCATTCGCCGCGAACGTCACCACCAATGTGTGGCTTGGCTTTCCGTTCATGATGGTCGTCGTCATGGGTGCGCTCACGAGCATTCCTGAAGACGTCCTCGAAGCCGCGCTCGTCGACGGTGCCACGCGATGGCAGCGTTTTCGACTCGTGACGTGGCCGATGCTGATGCCCGCGCTCTTGCCGAGCGTCGTGCTCGGTGCGGTGTGGACCTTCAATATGTTCAATGTCGTGTTTCTCGTATCGGGCGGTGAACCCGACGGACAGACCGACATTCTGATCTCCGAAGCGTATCGCTGGGCGTTCACACGCGAGTCGCAATACGGATACGCGGCCGCGTATGCAGTGCTCATCTTCTTCATGCTGCTCATGTCGTCTCGCGTGGAGCGCAAACTCGGCAGGACCGTATGAAGCGCGCGAGCCCCGTCGAGTCCGTCCTCTCGCACGCGGCGTTGCTGCTCGCGACAGCGTTCGCGCTTTACCCTATTTTATGGGTGATTTCGACCGCGCTGACTCCGGGCGGTGGCTCGGCGCAAGCCAGCGCGTTGCCCATTCCACGACATCCATCGGCAGAAAACTTTCGCATCGTGCTGGGGATTGGTTCGTCGCACAACACGCTCTTTGCACGGCAACTAGGCAACTCGTTGCTCGTCGCGACTCTCACTGCAACAGTCGCCGTCCTCATTGCGACACCGACCGCCTATGCGCTCTCGCGGTTTCGTTTCGTGGGCAAAGAGTTCGGCGTGCGCAGTCTCTTGGCCACACAAATGTTTCCAACAGTCGCGAGTGCCGTGCCGCTGTACTTGATCTTGAGCGCGTTGCACTTGCTCGACACGCACGCAGGTCTCGTTCTCGTCTATGCATCGACGGCCGTGCCGTTCGCGATTTTTCAGCTCCGCGGTGCGTTCAATGCGATCCCAAAAGACCTCGAAGAAGCCGCGATGGTCGACGGTGCCACACGCGCTCAAGCATTCCTCAAGGTCGCGCTCCCTGCGGCACGGCCTGCGATTGCGGTCACCGCGTTGTTCGCGTTCATGAGTGCGTGGAACGAGTTCATCCTCGCAGCCACACTCTTGTCGAGAGAGAGCGCGTTCACGTTGCCGGTCGTGCTGCAGCGATACGTGGGCGAGCACGACGCAGCGTGGGGGCCATTTGCAGCCGGATCCATCCTCGTCAGTGTGCCTGTGATGGCGCTCTTCTATCTCGCCCAGCGACAACTCTTGAGCGGTCTGACCGCGGGTGGCGTCAAAGGCTGAGGCACTTGCACGTAAAGAAGTGTGCAGCGCGTTGTCCCAATCGCGTCCTGAGACTATCTCCCACCAGGCTACAAACTTGGCCCGCCGTGGGTCTCTGTGGCGGATCGTTCGGATGCCGAGCCAGGTCATCAAGCACAAGAAGCACGCGCGGCCGCTGCCCGATCGTCGCGAGACTGATCGTCGTGGAAGCGAAGAGCGCAGGCAGTTTCCGCCTCGCCCCGAGAATCGGCGCAAGGCCGATGGTCGACGCACAGACGACACCAGTCGAACGTGACGAGCATCGAAAGTCGCGGATAGGAAGTCCTGAACATGAGTCGGAGACTTGCGCTGTTGCTGCTCGGTTCTGCCCTTGCCGCATGTGGCAAAGGGCAAGATGCCGCTGCGCGCACACGCCCGCCGCCGCTCGTCGTCGTCGGTTCGCCCGAGGTGAGAGACGTGCCTGTCGAGGTGCATGCCCCAGTCGACCTGCGACCGCTCGCTCAAGCAGATGTTGGAAGCAAGACTCTCGGCTACCTCGATGCTGTGCTCGTCGATCGCGGCGACCTCGTGAAACGCGGCCAAACTCTGGCGATCGTTCGACCAAGCGATTTGCCCGATCAGCTTTTGTCTGCTCGCAGTTCGCTTCTGCAAACAGACGCGGCCGTAGGGCTCGCAAGGAGCAACCTCGAGCGCGCGCAAAAACTCGCACCAAGCGGCATCATCTCCCAACAAGAGTTGCAACAAGCCACGACGGCTCTCGCGACCGCGCAGGCGGCGCAATCCAGCGCGCACTCTCAAGTAGAAGCGGTCGGTGTGCGTTTGGGAGAGACGCGCATTCAATCGCCCCTCGACGGCGTCGTGAGCATTCGAAGGCTGGATCCTGGTGCTCTCGTAGGACCACCAGGCGGCGGTGCGATCGTCACAGTCGTGAAGGTCGACGTGTTGCGAGTGTTCATCTCCATCCCCGAGCGCGAGGTGCAGGGGATCGAAATCGGCAAAGACGCGCGTGTCGAACTCGACGCGCTCCCCGACAGGATCCTCTCGGGCAAGGTCGTGCGCGTTGCGCCGACGATCGATCCGGCCACGCGCACGCTCGACGCAGAAGTGCAATTGCCCAACCCCGATGGTGCGCTGCGTCCCGGCATGTACGGACGCGGAGCGATCGTCAAAGAGGTGCACGCACGAGCGACCGTGATTCCCGCTGCCGCGCTGCAGATCACTGATGGCGTGCGGTATGTCTTCGTGCTCTCGGGCGGCGACAAAGTGGAACGTCGTCGCGTCGAGATCGGTGTCGACGGCGGCACGTGGCTCGAAGTGATCAAAGGTCTCGGCCCGACCGAAGAGATCGTCACCGCCGGCATCGACGGACTCGCGAGCGGGGTCACGGTTCGGCCCACGCGCGGCGTCAGCCCCTATACGGGCGACAAGCCCTCGCCCTCCGCAAGCGCAGCGTCATCGACCGCTCCCATCGACACGGCGAGGTGATCAATGTGGCTCACGCGTTTGGCGCTTCGCAACCCCATCCTTATCTTGATGATGTCGCTCATGGTGATCGCTCTTGGCGCGGTCGCTGTCGATCGATTGAGCGTCGATCTCTTTCCGGCGATCAATATCCCCGTCATTCGAATCGCCACGTTTTATGCGGGCGCGGGGCCTGCCGACATCGAGAAGAGTGTGACGCAACCCATCGAGCGCGCCGTGTCTGCAGCGCCTGGCATCGATCGCGTCGAGAGCACGAGCAAGCAAGGCGTGTCGGTCGTGAGCGCTTGGTTCTCGTTCGACACCAATCTCGACAACGCGCAATTCGAGGTTCAACAACGCGTCGCTCAAATCGCGAACACATTGCCGCCAGGCATTCAGCAACCGTTCATTCTCAAGTTCGACATCACCAACATTCCTGTCGTTCAGGTGG
>JAYVXK010000047.1:0-2742 GCA_043785265.1 Myxococcales bacterium
CGTCCATCAGGCGCTTCGATGTCTTTGGTGGCGTCCCACGCGCGGATGGCAGTGTTGCCCTCAGGCCACTTGGTCATCTGCGCGCGGACCATGGCGTCCAGTTCGACCATGAGCTCGTCGCGCAACTCGTTCATCGCTTGCAGCATGCGCCCGTGATTTTTTGCGCGCACGACGACCGCCGGAGTCTCTTCGCTGAGGTGCGACGGCAATCGTGGAAAGAGGCCGACTGCGACGCGTTTGGCAAACCGCGCAAAGGTGGTGACTGGCACGCCCTCCACGCCGAGTTCGGGCAGCACCCGCGCAACGAAGTGACGAAGCGCCTCGTGGGGCACGACGACGAGCATGCGATCTGCCCTAAAACGCCGAGGATCCGCGAACGCCAAGTACGCTGCGCGGTGGAGTCCGACCGTGGTCTTGCCGCTGCCTGCCGAGCCTTGAATGGCGACGAGACCTGCGCTTGGACGCGCGATGAGATCGAACTGCGCCTTGTCGAGCATCGACGCAATGGCCGGCAAGTGTTTGTCGGTGCGCATGCTGACGGACTCGACCGGCGCTGCGTCGTTCTTCTGCGACGACAGTCTCGCGACGCGGCTGTCTGCGCGCGACCACGAACCGTCCGACTTGCGCGAGAATGTTCCTTGTGGAGACGTCACGCGAAGCAACTGGCCGTTCACGATGGCGACGCTTCGGCGAGCCGCGACCTGCCCTTCGACGAGTCGATCACCGAGAGTCTCTTCGTAGTCGTCGCCCTCTTGATAGCGATAGAAGATCCGGCTGACAGGCGCGTGTCGCCAGTCGACGATGCGAACTCCGGCGCTCGAGTCGACGTAGGAGCGCGAACCGATCAACACATCGCGACGCTTGCCCTCCTCGACGAGACGAATATGGCCAAAATAAGGGCTCCGCGGGTCGACGTTGCCCACGGCTCCTTTGCCGCGTTGCGCGCGCAGAGCGCCGAGTGTGTGCATCTGTTCGAAGAGAGACGGCAGATCTTCAGGCTTGGCCGTTGCGACTTCGTCTCGCAGCTCGAGCAAGCGCGCGTCGTCTTCGGTCGCCACTGTGCCACTCGCCCGCGCCCTCGCGGTGTCGAGCGCTCGCTGCACGATCTCGAGCAGGCGCTGCTCTTCGCGCACGATGCGATTGCCCTCAGTGTCCCCCTCGAGGCCACGGATCGGCGCTTGTTCTTCAGTAGAAGTCGGCTGCAATGGAGTCAGCGGTAATGCCGCCTAGAACGCCTTTGCGCAAGGCAAAAAGCATCGGGCATGAGAGTCGCCGACTCCTAGAGCAGAAAGTGATCGCCGAGCGAGAGCACCGTGAGGTTGACACCCTTGAGCTTGGCGCACTCTTTTTCGACCTGCCGCTCGAACACCGGTTTGATGTGATAAAGCAGCGTCGGCAGTTCCTTGGCGTATTTGTATTTGCGCAGGTCTGCGAGCAGCGTCTCGGGCGTGTGGTGCCCGCTGACCTTCGCCAAGCGATGCTCCGAGTTGGGAAAACTCACTTCCATCAACATCGCGCGCAGCTTGGGCGTCTCATTGAGGACCTCCCACAGCCGCGTGGTGGGGCCTGTGTCGCCGCTGTACGCGATCGAGCCGTTTTTGCCTTCGATGATGAACCCGCCGCATTCGATGGTGTGACTCACGAGAATCGAACGAACCTTGTAGCCGGCGATGACGGTCGTGACTTCTGGTTTGAGGAGCAGGTATTCGATCGTGGGTTTCTGGACGGAGGGGATCTTGGTGAAGTCTGGCCAAAGCAGACCGTTGAAGAAGTGCTTCTTCAGGATGGCGATCGTCTGTTTGGTGCCTGCGACGATCAGCGGCGCGCAATGATTCTGGGCGCGATTGTCCGCGATCGTAGCCAGATCCCGGATGTGGTCGAGATGCGCATGACTGACGAGGCACGCTTCGAGCACGCACTGGGCTTTGAGTTCCATGCCGCTCGTGAGAGAGCCCGCATCGATCGCGAGTTTGTCGTCGAGGACGAACGCACTGGTGCGGTGCTTGGGGGTCTCCCCGCCATGACAGCCAATGACCTTGAGATCCATCAGCTCGCCTCGAATTTCTTGGGCATCTCGAGGAACTCCAGAAACTCGAGCAGGCGTTGGACGTCTGCGATCACGATCGCTGACGTTTCTGCTGTTTCCGCGGCTTCGACAACGATGCGCAACCGCCTAAGACGCGTGAGAACTTCTTGCACTTGTTCTGTTTGGGTTCCCACTTCGCGCGCCAGCTCCGTCGGGTCGAGATTGACGCGAATGCCATCGGCGGTTTGCTCGCCAAAGGCTTCTGCATGCCGTTTGAGGCCGAGTAGGACACGCGCTTGTGGGTCGGGATTAAGCAGGATTTGAACGAGAGTATCGGCGGCATCGAGGCGCGAAGCGAGCTTCTTGATCAGACGCATCGCGATCTCTGTGTTCTTCGCGATCATCATCTCGAGAGTCTTTTTGTCGATGACCAGGCAGCGCGCGGCTTCGGTCACCGTCGCTGTGGCGGTGCGGGGTTTGTTGTTCAGGATCGCCATTTCGCCCAAAAACTCGCCTCTTCCGAGCGTTGCAATTGGGCGCTCACCATCCAACGTATGCTTGGTGATCACCACCGACCCGCTTTGGATGACGAACATCTCCTCGCCGGTCTCCCCCTCGCGAAAGAGCACCGCACCGGAAGGAAATTCCCGGCCAAAGCGAGCGAAGAGCGCATCGGTCATGGTCGTGGGTTTTCTCTGCGATGCCGCGAAAGTGGC
>JAYVXK010000048.1:0-9004 GCA_043785265.1 Myxococcales bacterium
CGTCTTCGAGGTGACCCACAGGACTGGCATGTCACCGGCGCGTTTCATCATCCCGTCGATCCGACGAGAGAGCGCGGTGACGTCGCCCGAGACATTCGCCGGGTCGTTGGTGCCGAGCGCGATGACCCAGCAGCCCCTGAAACCGGCGTCGCGCCTCCTGGCAGCGACTGTCGTTGCGTTCGGTTGACCACCTAGGGTTTCGACCATCGAACGCGCGCCAGAGATTTCAGGGATGAAATTGGTGATCCCCACAGCTCGGTAACGCACGCTGAGGCGATCGTTGGCGTCCGGCAAAAACGATGCGGAGATCAACCCAATGGAGGTCGAGTCGCCCAGGTGGATGAGGTTGGTGCACGACGTCGTCGTTGGAGCAGGCGCGTCGTCGACCGCAATGGTTGCCGCCGATGGCGCCGTCTCGACTTCGGGCGCGGGTGGCGGTGTTGGTACTGGAGTGGTCGCTCCACGAGAACTCGTGTTGGACGCGAGGGGCGCGCCAGTTGATGCCGTCGTGTGAGTGAGCGACGTCTCGGAGGCGGATGCCAGCGGTGTCGACGATGCGAGTACGCACGAGAGTGTGGATAGGCCGAGCGCGAAGCCCACCTGGAGTCCAGACCGCGATGTCCCGTTCATTGCAACTGCCAAGAACAGCGCACGCGGGGCACGGTGTAAAGTATTTGCGGGTCTAATTGGAGATGGGAGGCCGCCGTCCCCGTCGCCGTCCCCGCACCCGCACCCGTTCCCGTCCCCGTTCCCGTCCCCGTTCCCGTCCCCGTTCCCGTCCCCGTATTGCTCTCAATGCCCTCAGGGGTGAAAGACGAGCGTGCTGACGCTTCGCGGCGGCATCGTGTACAGGAAGGCATTCTGCGCCGTGGCGATGATGCCAACCTGCTTTGCGGGCATCGCGTTGGCGCTCAGGCTCGTGAGCGTATACACGTCGGCCGCGGCGAGCTTTGCCGTGTGTTTGATGGTGATGCCCGCGACGCTCGGCACAGTCTGCTTGTTGATCACGACGACGACGACGTTGGTCGTGTTGGTGCTCGCGACGCTCCCGTACACGGACGTCTGGTCCCACGCGGAGGAGATTGAGTCGATGGAGGTGTCGCCGAACGTGCCGCCCGCCCCGTCGTAGTTTCGATACATCGCAAAACCGCCGAACAAGAACGTGTTCGTCTGACTCACCAACAAACTCGAAGCGGCGAACAGACCCTCGCGTCCGAACACGCCAAGCACGTCGGCCTCGGCGACGCCGCCGGAGATGTCGCCGCCGGCGCCGTAGTTGTACTCGCTGATGGAGAGTTTGGTCCCAGGGTAGTGCGCGTTGATTTTCGCCATCAAACGCGGGATCAAATAGATCGGCCCCTTCGTGCTGTTCTGCGCGATCCAGCTCGTCTCCGTGTACGTCTTGTCCCAGAGCGAACGCGGAGCTTGCAGGCGCGCGTCCACCACGGCCGTCCCGATTCCGTCGTCGATGACACGACTACCGCCGCCCTGCGCCTCAGGGAGCCAATGGATGTCGAGTACATCCACGAGGCGCTTGCCCGCGCCCATTTCTGCGAGCTTCATCTGATCGAGGTAGAAGTCGATCCAGTCGCGGTTGGCTGCGTCGGGCGCCATCTGCAAGTCGAGGTAGCCCTGCCAACCGTAGTTGACGGAACCGAAGACGATGGCGTTCGGCGCGACGCCCTTGATGGCGGCGGCGAACTCGCTGTTTCTCTGCACGAGCTCCGCATACGTGACCGCGGCCGGATGAATCTCACTATGCGAGGCCGACCACAGGTCTGGTTCGTTGCCCAGCATGTAGAAAATCCGCCGCCAGGGGTCGGTCTGCGCTACCGGAAACTGCGACTCCATGTAGGCGACGAACTCGTCTACGTAGACCTTGTTGTCGCCGGTGTCGGGTGGATACACGAACGCCGACCCTTTCTTGGCGATGAGCGGCACGAAGCGCTGCATGATCTGGGCTGGGCTGGGACTCGACGGGCACGGCCCGTTCTTGTCCCGAGATACCCACCCCGCGATCGGTACGGTCATGATGAGGCTCGCGGTGGCCGCACTGGCCATCGTCGCCGCCTGCTTCATCGGCGCGCCAGCGACCGTGTTGTTGCCGAAGTAGTTGTCGTTTTGAAAGAGGTAGGCGGAGCCCTCGTTGGAGAAATTATTTTCCCAGTTGTACGCCGTCGTGTGCTCGCCTCCGACGCGCGCGATCGTCAGCCCCTTCGCTTCGGTCGCGAAGTCCCCCTGGTTGGTCCCGTAGATGTAGCGCGAGATCGGGTGCGCGTTCGTGCTGTCGAGAGTGAAGAGCACATCGTGCGCGCCGGGATCGCCCGGAATCACGACATTCGATGCCGCACTGTCACCCATGGGACTGTCGCTGTTGACGTCGACGCTGCCATCGCCGCTGACAATGGCGTCGCCACCACCGTCTGCGTTGGCAACCTTGTCTACCGCGGAGGAATCACTGCAACCAGCGGCGCCGAGCACGGCGACGAACACAACGGAAAAACGTCTCATCGTAAGCAGCATATCTGGGTGACCCAGAAATCATAGCGTTCATGCCTCTCCCTGACACGCCTCACGGCGCTCGAACGGGCCTCGGTTCCGCCCCGTCCCGGTCCGCCGTCCCCGCTCCAGTCCCGGTCCGCCGTCCCCGTCCCGGTCCCCTCCCCGCTCGGGACGTTTGGGGGAAGGTTTGAGCCTACTTCGCCATGACCTTCCCACTCGCTCGCGGGGTGGCGTTCTTCACATAAGTATCGAACCAGCGAACCATCTCGTAGGCGAGCTGCTCGTTGGATTCCATGGCGGAATACCAATGAGGCTCATGTGGAAGCATGACGAGGCGCGCAGTGCCGCCATTGCCTCGGACGGCTTCGTACAACTTGGTTGCTTGCAGAGGCGTCGTACCTGGGTTTGCGTCGTCGGCGCCGTGCATGATCAAAATGGGAAGTTTGAGCTTGTCGGCGAAGAAGAACGGCGAGGCCTTGAGATAAACGCCTTGAGCATCCCATACTGATCGTCGCTCATTTTGAAAACCAAAGGGCGTCAGTGTCTTGTTGTACGAACCGCTCGTAGCAACACCCGCGCGAAAGAGATTCGAGTGCGCCAGGAGGTTCACGGTCATGAGCGCGCCATGACTATGCCCCGTCACACCAATCCTCTCGGGGTCGACCACTCCCAGCTCCACTGCTTTTGCGACCGCCGCGCTCGCGTCGTCCACGAGTTGTTCGAGGTAATGATCGTAGGCCTTCTTCGGGTCGCCCACGATCGGAAAAGACGCATCGTCGATGATGGCGTATCCCGCCAACAAGAGAAGCTGGTGGTGAGAGAGCTGCGTGAATGTCTGCTCCGACCCCGTGACCTGACCTGCCTTCGATGCGTCTGCAAAATCGTTCGGATAGGCATAAAGCACGGCCGGAACGCGGGTTCCTTCTTGATAGTTGGGTGGCGTGTAAAGAGAAAACGAGAGATCCATTCCATCTTTGCGTTTGTATTTCACGAGCCGCTTCTTGATGGCGCGCACCTGCGGGGTGGGATCGACGAGGTGCGTCACCACGCGCACGGACGAAGCAAACGCAGGCTCCCCAGGCGTCGCGGGCACTTGCGGATCTCCGAGCGTGCGAACCACGGCGTTGGGTGGATCAGTCGGCGATTGATGCCAAACCAAGAACGACTTCTGGTTGAGATCGACAAATGCGACAAACGCGTCATAGGAAGTTTTGTCGCTGCGAAAGAGACGCTCGCTCTTTTGTGTCGTCAGGTCGAGGCGGTCCAAAAAGGGGCGATCGCCCTGGGGAGAGGAGCCCTCTCCTTGGAGGAAGATCGAATTGCCGCTCATGCGAACCACAGAGACACCATTCGAAAGCACTCGCGTGACCGGTGTGCCCGGATCTTTGTAGTGTTCGTCGGTCGACAGATCGAAGAGCACTTTGGGTTTGATGGCCCCAGGAGCCGCGTCCATGTTCAGCGTGAATGTGCGAGTCCAATGCCTATTTTCGTCTGACTCCTCGAGGAACGCGACGCTCGGCTGCTCGCTCCACAAGATGTCCTCGTAGCGTTGCTCGACGCGCGTCACCTCGACCGGGGGCGTCGTAAAAGGCGCTTTTTGCATCATCACTTTGTCGCGCGCAGGGACCTTCGCCTTCCAGTCTCCGCCGTCGAGCGCTTCGGCCCAGACGAGTGTCGCGAGATCGGTCGATCGCCATTCGAAGCTGCGAGCACCGGTCGGCACGCCATGCACGGGCACCCGGTCCGCGAGTGGAAGCTTTGCGATGGATTGAATGACCTTCCCATTGCGGTCCCATACCTCCACGTTCCGCGGAAAGCGTTCGAATGTGGTCACGTACGAGTAGGGCTTCTGTATCGATTGCACGAGGACATGATCGCCATCAGGTGCGACGCTCACGTCCGCGTAAATGCCAGGCGCGCCAATTCGCGACACCTGCGCCGTGTCCACGTTCACGATCGTGAGCTGGGCTGCGGCGTAGTAGTCGAACAAGTCTTCGTCGTGTTTTCCCGTCAGGGTGTCGCGCGCCTCGTAGGTGCTGCTTTCGCCCGACTGCGCGTTCGTCTCTTGAACACTCGGTCCGTCGAGACCCGCAGGAGCCGTAGGCGGCGCTCCGGGATTTTCAGGCACCGCCTTTACCAGCAGCGACTTCTGATCAGGCATCCACTGCATGGTGCTTCGTCCGAGCATGGGATTGAGTCGCACGTCGCCAACACGATGGACTTCGCCGTGCGCTGCATCGCCTACCCAGAGTTCGACGGCTTGGGAAGAAGTGTTGCGGAAGACGAAGCGCTTGCCGTCCGCGGACCATACTGGCGCGTCGACACAACCACCTTGCGGCAACGCGACATGCGTCTCCGATGCTTGGGCGATGTTGACGATGGTGAATTCACGCGCGCACTGGGTGATGCCATATCCGCCGGGCGTGTCGTGTTTGCGGCGTGTTCTCGGCTCCACGCGCACTCCGGCGAGGCGAAGAAATGGCTCCGCCACCTGCGTCATCGGTGGAAATCGAACCCACGAAAGGAGCAGGATCGAGTCACCCGTCGGACTGACATACGGACGCGCCGGCGTCGGCGCATGGAGAACATCGAGGATCGCTTGCGGAGGCTGATCGTACCCAGCGACTCGCTCTGGCGGCGAGACGGTCGGGACTCCAGTCGCGCTCGGAGCAGACGACGCACTCGGACCGGAAGTGGGAGTCGGACAAACCGCCGGCGGTGGCGTGCAAGCCATGAACACAAACAGCACGAGCAAAACGATGGGGAGGGGGCGACGCATGCGCGCGGAGCCTAGTCGATCGTGCGGATCATCTGCTCCGCAAAGATCATGAACCGTTGTCTCCGCTATGTCGTCTGGACGGCAGCGGCGATGTGATGGGACTCGAGTGCTTGCATGCACGGGAGCACGACATCGCAGATCGCGCGTTCGCTCGTGGCGCGGGCTTCTTGACAAGTCAACCGTCCGTGCGCGCGCCACACCGCTCCGTCAACGCCGTAGTCCCGAATGGGCGTCTGCCTGGTGACAGCGCAGGCATGGTGGATGGCTCGAACGACCGCTTCACGAACGGGCTCGCCGCCCTCGTCGATGGCCCAGCGCACGAAGCGCCATGCGAGCGCGGCGTGTCGCGTTTCGTCGCGAGCAACACCGTCGAGGATCAGCGCGACGTCCGGATCCGTTGCGTGTGAGAGCGCCTCTCGAACGAGAGCGACGCCAAGCGTCTCACCCACGCAACCTTCCTCTGCGGCGAGCGCAGCGACCTCGCGAAGGGATCGCATTCCGAGGCTGTCGTGGACGTCGAACCGCGACGGCCCGACGGCGCCGTCACCATAACGTGATGCAAGGGCGAAGCAATCACGCGCGTGGCGCACCTCGTCGAGTGAGGCGCGTTGGGAAGCGATGACGAGATCGGGCGGCGCGCCCACCGACAAGAGCAGCATCGTGAACCGTGCGAACGCGGCGATCGAGGCGTGTTCGTCTCGACCGTCATCCGCCCAGGCGCGTGCGAGCATGTGTCGCGTCCTTTCGTCGATGTCGCCTATCGGCGCGATATCGCGCGTCCAGTCGCTTCGTCGGATGACCTTGCCCGTCCGCATCGAGGCGCCCACGAGGAAGGGTCGCCGCACCGTGATGCCGCTATCGACCACGGCCGCATCGACGCCCACGTCGGTCGCGTCCGCGGCGTCGAGCAGAGAGGCATCCATCGTGATGCCCGACTCGCGCGCATCTAGCCCGCTGTCATCCAAACCCACCTCGTGAGGGACGCCGAGCCCAGTGCGTGCGCCGCACGCGACCGGGGACGACACGACGATCCCCATCGCAGCAAGCAACTCCCACCTGAGTCTCTTCATGGTGGACACGAGAAAACGCTCGCTGTCTCGCTGCGTCAAGCGGGCGAGTGCCCAAACGACCTACTGAGCGGTCTTGTGCTATGTGATTCCCAGGGAGAACTTATGGGCGCATCTCTTAAGATACGAGCGGTTAGACTTGGTGCTGCATTCGTCGTGGTCTTCGTCGGATGGGCGTGCGCGACCGCTACACCGGTTGCGCCAGCGGACGTTCCCTGCGCGACCGGCGAGACACTCTGCGGCGACCAATGCATCACGTTGACCGTCAACGCTGCGCACTGCGGTTCGTGCACGTTTGCGTGCAAAGCGACGGAGGTCTGCAACAGGGGCAAGTGCAGCGTGTCTTGCGGCACTGACCTCACCACGTGCAGCTCCGGCTGCGTCGACGTCAAGGACGACGTGAAGAACTGCGGCAACTGCGGCGTGCAATGCAAGAGCGGCAACGTCTGCTTTCAAGGCAAGTGCGTCTCGTCGTGCGGCGTGAGCGGCACGCTTTGTTTGGGTCAGAACGACGCTGGCGCTTATTGCGCGGCGGTACAAACGGACACCAACAATTGTGGAGCGTGCCTGAAGGCCTGCAAGTCCGGGCAGGCATGCCTTGCGGGCAAGTGCGTAGACAACTGCGGACCAGGCGCCACTCTCTGCTCTGACCCAGACGGTGGCATCACCACCTATTGCGCTCAGACCCAGACCGACAACAACAACTGCGGCGGCTGCGCGCAACCGTGCACGGCAGGCCAGGTCTGTGGCGCAGGAGTGTGCGGTAGTAACTGCGGCGCGGGCGAAGACCTCTGTGTCCCAGACGCTGGGTCACCCTATTGTGCCGCGACGCAGACCGACAATGCCAACTGCGGCATGTGCGGTGTGCTGTGTCCGCAAGGCCAAGCGTGCAGCGCGGGCAAGTGTGCTGTCGTTTGCCAAGGCTCACTGAGCGCGTGTGGCATTCTTTGTGTCGACACCAACACCAGTCGCGACAACTGCGGCCAATGCAGCAAACCATGTCCCCAGAACTCGACTGCATGCGTCGGCGGAGTCTGCCAATGAATCTCACCATGACCATCGCCAAGGCAACCATCGTTGTCGGCGCGGCCCTCGCCGTCGTCGTCCTTAGTTGCGGAGGCGATCCCGCCGTTCTTCCCAAGACGTGCGCCGGAAGCGAGCTGATTTGCGGCACCGCGTGCGTCGACCCGGTGACCGACCCAAACAATTGCGGCGCCTGCGGGACTGCCTGCAAACCTGGTGAGGTGTGCAACGCCGGTGCGTGCGCGCTCACGTGTTCGGGCAAGTCGACCAAGTGCGGCGCCTCCTGCGTGGACACACAAGTCAGCCACACCAATTGCGGCGATTGCGGCAAGACGTGTGATCCCGGTCAAGTGTGCAGCGCAGGAGCATGCACGGCGCAGTGTCCACCCAACCAAAAACTCTGCTTGGGCGATGGCGGCGCCGTCTCGTGCGTCACCACCACGACGGACAGCGCCAACTGCGGCGGTTGCGGCATCACTTGCGACAAAGGGAAGGTTTGTCTCGCTGGTGCGTGCTCCGACACATGCGGACCAGGCGGCACGCTCTGCCCAGGCAACGGCACTCCCTATTGCGCACTCACACAAGTCGACAACGCGAACTGCGGCGCGTGTGGCACTGTCTGTGGCAACGGCCTCGTGTGCGTGGCCGGCAAGTGTGGCGGCAACTGCGGACCCAACGAACAGCTCTGTTCCGGACAAGACGGCGGCGCGGCGTACTGCGCGGTCACTCAATCCGACAACGTCAACTGCGGCACCTGCGGCAAAGTATGCGGTGCGGGCCTGCTCTGTTCTGCAGGCAGTTGCGTGAACCAATGCGGTCCTGGTCTCACTCAATGCGGTCAGCAGTGCGTCGACATCAAGAACGACCGCGACAACTGCAATGGTTGCGGTCTCAAGTGTTCGGGCGCGACGCCTTACTGCGCGGGCAGCGTGTGCTCCAAGCTCGGTGGCGGCACAGTTCGCGACGCGTTCGGCGTGATTTCCAATGTGTTTTACTTGAAGTGCGGCAACGGGACGAACACCAACTGTACTGAACCCGTCGCCGAAGCCTCGTGCACCGGTGTGGGCCTCAAGCTCGTCAGTCACGCGTCCAATGGCACCAACGCGGTCGTGTCGCTCGGCGCAACAAACTCCTGCTCTTATTCGATTTCCTACTTCACCAACAGCGACTCCAATGTCGCCAACGAGTGTTTGATTGGCGTATCCAACGCGCAATGGAGCAGCTGCTGCGGCCTCACTACTTGGCACGGCAATGTCGTCAAGGTTCCCAGCGCTTTGGGACAACAGTTCGGCTATGTCGCGCCCGGCAGCAGCGGATACAACGGCGGACTCGTCAACACGACAGGCACTACTTGGGGATGCATCGCCTTGAACTCGAATCCACCGGGCGCCGGCTGCACTACCTATTACGTCGCTTGCAAGTAAGACGATTTGACCGCCGTTCGTTTTACATGATTCGGCCGATCGAGCCGCGGACGACCTGCACCATCAGCGCCAGTGTGATGAGTCCACCAATGATGAACAGCAGCGTCCGCCAGGGCTGCTTGCCGTTCATGTACGCAAGCGTGTGGCCGATGCGCGCGAGGGTGAACCCACCAAAGAGGATCCACGCCATGCGCACCGATGCGCCGTTG
>JAYVXK010000049.1:0-2742 GCA_043785265.1 Myxococcales bacterium
GTGCACATAGACCGAAGCGCGCTGCATCCGTAGCTCATCTAGCACGCCGCACTGGCCGGTCGCCGTGCCTACCTGTCACACAATTGCCGGGATCGCAGCCAAGTGTTACCTTTCACGCGGCTCTTTCTCGCCTTAATCCGCATGCGCGACGAATCGCGCGGCACGCTCAGACGTCCAATCCCCAATGCTTCAAGTCGATGATTTGATCGAACGCGTCCGCGGCTATCAGCCGACGGTGGATGCCGACTTGATCAAGCGCGCCTACGACTACAGTTTCAAAGCCCACTCTGGCCAGCTGAGGAAGAGCGGCGACCCCTACTTCGTGCACCCCGCGAGCGTCGCAGGCATCATCACCGAGCTGCGCCTCGACGCGGCGAGCGTCTGCGCCGGACTGTTGCACGACGTCGTCGAAGACACGCTCGCGACACTCAAAGACATCGAGCGTGAGTTTGGCAGTGAGATCGCGACGCTCGTCGACGGTGTCACCAAGCTCAGCCAAATCAACTTCGTCTCCAAAGAAGATCGCCAGGCCGAGAACTTTCGCAAGATGGTGGTGGCGATGGCGCGCGACATTCGCGTGCTGCTCGTCAAGCTTTGCGACCGCGTCGACAACATGCGGACGATGCAACACATGAAGCCAGAGGCGCAGGAGCGCATCTCGCGCGAGACCATGGAGATCTACGCGCCGCTCGCAAACCGGCTCGGAATGGCTGCTTTCAAGTCTGAGCTCGAAGATCTCTCGTTCAAGTATCTGGAGCCCGACGCCTACCAAGATCTCGCCGCGCAGGTCCAAAAGAGCAAGCGCGAGCGCGACAAGTACATCGCCGACGTGAGCAAGACACTCGCGTCGCGTCTTGCCGAACAGGGCTTTGCCGCAGACGTGACGGGGCGCGCGAAGCACCTCTATTCGATCTGGCGCAAGATGAAGTCGCAAGAGGCGACCCTCGAGCAGATTCACGACTCGATCGCTTTCCGAGTGATCGTCGAGAGTGTGAGTGATTGCTACGCGGCGCTCGGCGTCATTCACTCGAAGTGGGTGCCCGTCCCAGGTCGCTTCAAAGACTACGTCGCGCTGCCGAAGCCCAACATGTACCAGTCGCTTCACACCACGGTCATCGGACCTGGTCGCGAGCGCATCGAGATTCAGATTCGCACGCACGACATGCATCGCGTTGCAGAGCGCGGCATCGCAGCCCACTGGAAATACAAAGAGCGATCGGGTGGCATCGCAGACAGCGACGCGAAAAAGTTCGGCTGGCTGAGGCAGCTCATGGAGTGGCAGAAGGAACTCAAAGATCCGGCTGAATTCCTGGAGAGCGTGAAGGTCGACCTCTTTCAAGACGAGGTCTACGTCTTCACGCCCAAAGGGGACGTGCGGGTGTTTCCGCGTGGAGCTACACCGATCGACTTTGCGTTTTCGATCCACTCGGACCTCGGCGAAAAGGTCACCGGCGCGCGCGTGAACGGCAAGCTCGAACCGCTGCGTTACAAACTCAAGAGCGGAGACGTCATCGAGATCGTCACCAGCACGACGCAGCATCCGTCGAAGGACTGGCTCGACATCGCGGGGACCACACGCGCACGCGCGAAGATTCGCAACTACTTGCGCGCGGACGATCGCGAGAGGTCTCTCAAGCTCGGACGCGAATTGCTCGAGCGCGAGCTGCACAAGAGCGGCGTGTCACTCAGCAAGCTCCTCAAGAACGACACGGAGCTCGCCAAGGTGCTCGAGGAGTTGAAGCTCCAATCTGCAGACGAGCTGCTCATCTCGATCGGCTACGGCAAGACGCGTCCAGACGACATCCTCGCGATCATTGCGCCGCCGACCGCTGAAAATGGGCAAAAAACAGTCGCTCCAGCTGATCTGCGCGAAGGTCGCATCGCGGGTCTGGTGCGCAAGATCGTCGGCAAAGACGAAGGCGGCATTCGCCTCAACGGAATCGACGACGTGCTCGTTCGTTATGCGCGGTGCTGCAATCCACTTCCGGGAGACGACATCCTTGGCTTCATCACCCGAGGTCGCGGTCTCACCATTCATCGTCGCGGTTGCCCCAAAGCATTCGACACCGATCCTGAGAGGCGCGTGGAGATCGCGTGGGACGCCAAAGCGAAGATCAATCGGTCGGTGCAATTGCGCGTCGTCACCGCGAACCGCCCTGGGATTCTGGCGACGGTCGGGCAGACCTTCAGCTCGCAAGGCATCAACATCTCCGAAGCTCAGTGTCGCGCGGGGGACGACGGACGCGCGATCAATGTGTTCACGTTCTTGTGCTCGGATCTCGATCAGCTCAAAGGCGTGATGCGCGCGCTACAAAAAGTTCAAGGCGTCGTCGCAGTCGAACGCACTTGATCCTAGCTAAATAGGCTCAGAACGAGACTATCCGCCCAGGACGGTCGGCGCGACTTGCACGTGCGCCACGCCGGTGCCGACAGTGCCGTTCTTGTCTTGCACCTTGACCTCGATGTCGAGCGGTTTGCCAAGGAACTGCATGTAGTCGATGCCACCATTGTCCAGTTGATACCGCAGGCCGAAGAGTTTGCAGTAGCCGCCTTCGTCCGCATCGAACGTGAAGATGAACGCCGTCGGTGGGATCTGTACACCCGTGCCCGGCTGGGTTGCGGAGATCGTCGTGATCGATCCTGACTGCCTCAAGTTCCTCATGCGCACGGCGATGTAGAGATGGTGCCCGCCTTGCGGACCTTTCTCGGCTTGCAGAGTTTGACCGTTCGCGATGGGCAAAT
>JAYVXK010000050.1:0-2740 GCA_043785265.1 Myxococcales bacterium
TGGCCCTCGAGGTACTCCACGACCAGGTAGGGTCCGATGTCTGGGAACACCCCAACCTCGGTGACACGCGCTACATGCTCGCCTCGCAGCTCCATGGCAGCTCGCGCCTCGCGCGTGAACCGAGCGACGACTTCACGATCGGACCGGAGCGCTCCCGTGAGCACTTTGAGGACGACCTTCTGGTCCTGCTCCTTGTGATGAGCGAGCAGCACTCGTCCCATCCGCCCCTGACCGAGTAGCCCAAGGACCTTGTACTTCCCACCGAGCACCGCTCCGATGGCGAGCCGTTGATCACGAGCCGCAGCAGATCCCTCCATGAGTGACACGATAACATGGGAGCGGTCGAGCGGGGAGCCTCGCAACCGTCCTTTTGTGGAGCGCGGAAGCGCATGCAAGAGAGGCAGAATTCAGCCTCTTCAGCCACCTGGAGCTGAACGGGACGGCGACGGGAACGGGCGCGGCGATGGCTCATGATTCCGCACATCGTGGGGACCTCCCGTTGGCGCTCCACCCAAGCACCAGCGTCAGGAGCTTGTCCATTCCTCGGCCAAGCACGAGCCAACCTGGGTCGCGCTTGTTCGGGACGTACCCACCAAGCAGGGCCACGGCGAGCAGGACATCTCGCGCCGTGGGCTGAGGTGGCAGTTTTTTTGGAGCGAAGACGCGGAGGACCTCAATCTGTTCCGCGGAGAGCACCGTGGTTGCGGGAGCATGGGGAGAGCTGCGCGACACGTTGCGAAGGAGCAACATCTGCCAGGCAATTGGAAGGAAGAGCGCAAACGCATTGCGGAGCGCTGCGTAGCTTTCGAGCTGACGTTCTTCGAGTTCGCATCCGGTCTTGAGCGCCTTGAAGAATTCTTCGATCAGCCAGCGTGCGCGGTAATAGCCGACGATGGCTTCGACTTGCGCGACGGTATCGATGGGCTCTGTCGTGTAGAGCAGCCACGCGATGGGCGCGACGCCTGCGGGAGGATCGATTTCGAACACGCGTACAACGTTGAGCTTCAACCAATCGGCGCCTTGCATATAGCGCGGTCGATGAATCTGCACCGTTGTCGCGCTGAAACGGAGTTTCACCCGTCGGCTCTCGCGAGGAACAAACGTCTTGGACTGATTCGGCATCGGACTCGCTGCGCGCGAAGCGATCGGCACCTCGGTCTCGAGGACGCCGTCCGCTCGTGCGGCGATCGTTTGCACGTGCTCGGGCGCGGCATCGTCATCTTCGCGCGCGATACGCAGCTGCGACGCGCGCACGACGAAGCGCTTGTTCGTCTCGACCAGATGCGTCAGCAGCGAGTACGCATCGGCCTCGCGATCCATCACGTGCAGCAACGATGCGCACTCGCCAACGACCGACGACGTCCGATCGATTTGCTTGGCCCAACGCTTTGACTCCCGCTCCTCCAGCTGCGTGTACTCGGCGCCGCTCCGATTGCGCCCATCCTTTTTCGAGCGTCCCAGTTCGCTGCGCGTCCACGTGTGCACTCCCAAGACACCGAGCGGTCGACGTGATTCGTCACCGCTGATTGCGAGCGAGACGTGCGCAAGAAACCCCTGCGTCTTCTGACTCCGCAGCGGTCCTAAACCCTTGCGTCGCACCAAGCCGGTGAACTCACACTCGGTCGTATCGTGCGCCACGATCACGAGGTCCACTTGCGCACATCGCTCCACCGTTTGAAGGACATGAGGCTCCAAGATGCGATCGAGAGTTACCCTAGGGTTGCTCAGGAATCGATAGACCCCATCCAGCTCTGCTCCCCCCTGCGCCCACTGCGGAATGCTCTTGCCCGGCGAGGGCGCCGCTCTCTCGACCACTCGCATCAATCGCGCGGTGAGTCGTCGATCGTGGAACCGCGCTCCGCTGAACTCCTGTGCGATCGGCGGTACGTACATCGATTCGTGGTCATTCGTGTTGTCCATGCCTAGCAGTCACAACAGATCTGAGCTCGCGGAAACCTCGTATTTCCCCAGCAGAAAACGATCGTGTCACTGGAAGTGCGGAATCATGAGGCGGGGACGGGGACGGGAAGCGGGGACGGCGAAGCGGGGACGGGGGAGCGGGGACGACGAAACCCCAGTGGAAGGTTTGAGCGTGCAGCCTCTGTCGCGCGCTAGAACGGAGCGAGAACCAAGCCCCAACGGGCGGTTACTTCAGGGGCAATTTCTTGATCACGCTCTCGCGGATCTTCCCATACCCCTTGCTTGCAATCCAATAAACGCTCTTGGTGTCGAGCGCTATCCCGAGAACTTCGTCACCTTTGGCGATCGAGGTTGGCGTGTCCCCACCGACTGGGAGTGCGAATACATCGCCGCGACCACCCCAGTAGACGTTGACACCGTTGGACACGATCGGTGCAGCAGGGCCCACGAAGGTGTTCGTGATGCTCTTGATTGAGCCGGCATCTCCGCTGCCGGAAAACTGGATGAGTGCATCTGTGCCATAGGGGCCGTGGTGCTGTATCCAAAAGACGTTGCTCCCATCGGCCGCGATACCCGAAGGATAGTTGAAACCCAGCAAAGCAGGCTTGCTGGCGCAGCCACCTATCGCGCACGCCATCACGTCGCCAGAGCGTCGCACCCAATCCACATTCCTGGAATCGAGAGCAATGGCGAGTCCATCGTTAGGGGATGTATCGGTGGTGGAAGGTGAACTGGTCACCATGGCGGTGCCCATGGCGAGGACCGCCAGACTTCCTCCGCAGCCACTGGTCGCGCACTTCACGACCGAGCCGTCGGTTCC
>JAYVXK010000051.1:0-2739 GCA_043785265.1 Myxococcales bacterium
GACATGAGCGGCAATGTCGAAGAGTGGTCGACGCTCGATCACGGCAGCGCACCGCAACGCTCGTCGATGAAAGGCGCCTGGTGGTTGCCCGGCAAAAACACTTGCCGATCACGCACACTGGGCCACGGCGAGATTTACGAGGGGCCGCAAGTCGGCGTGCGCTGCTGCGACGACACGTCCGCTACGCAGCGCGGTCAACACCAGGAGGACGCGCGATGATCCGCCGTGTTCTTCTCTTGGGCGCGCTGCTCGGTTTCGCGAGCTGTGTGCACCTGCCAAAAATCGCCTCGTCGCCGCACCACGTCGCGGTCCGACGATCGCCGCTCCAACTCGCCGCCGCGATCCCAGCCTCCGAGATGCGCAACCGACGCGCTGCGGTCGTCGCGCCGCCCGAACCTGCCGATGCAGTCGTGCTCGTCACGCTCGACGGTGTGCGGTGGCAAGAAATTTTCTCGGGCACCGAAGAGTTGCATCAACGCGACCCTCAGGTGCCGCTCCTCACCGCGGAAGAGTTGATGCCGACACTTTCGCGTTGGAGCACCCACGACGGATCAAGCCTCGGCGCGCCTGGTTTTGGCCCCATGCGAGCGACGGGACCCAACTACCTCTCCTTGCCTGGGTACACCGAAATCATGACGGGGCGATCGCCCTCGGAGTGTCAGAACAACTTTTGCGGAGTCGTGCGTGTGCCCACGATCGCAGACGAGATGAAGCAAGCGTTTCCCGATGACCATGTCTCTGTCGTCAGTTCGTGGGAGTCGATCGCGTTCGCGGCATCGCCCACTCTGCGCGGAATCGACCTGTCGACCGGGCGATTGCGTGCGCGCGGCATCTCGGCGTCGTGGCTCGATGCGGGTCGTCGTAGCGATGCGTGGCCGGGAGTGGGTGAGTACCGAGCCGATGTCTTCACCATGAAGGTCGCGCTGCGCGTACTCGAGACCGACCGGCCGCGCTTTTTGTTCGTTGGCCTCGGAGACACAGATGAGCACGCTCATCATGGGGACGTAAAAAGCTATGTCGGTGCGCTCCAAGCTGCCGATTCATTCTTGGACTTACTCGAACAGACTTTGGCCAAAATGGGTGAGCGCGGTCGGCGCACTGCGATCTTCGTGGCGTGTGATCACGGCAGAAACTCGGAGTTTCGTCAGCATGGCGGTGAATGGCCCGAGTCAGGCCGTGTATGGCTGGTCGCCAAAGGCGCCGGGATCGCGGCATCGGGAAAGGTCGACAGCACGGACGCGCGTCTCGCGGACATCGCGCCGACCATCCGCGAACTCTTCGACTTGCCGCGCGACGAAGCCCCCGATGCAGGCAAGCCGCTCGGCCAAATCTTGGAGTGACGCCAAGAGAGACTCTCGATAGCTTCGGTACGATGAGTTCTGATCCCAACACGCGCTCCGATGCACTCGTGTTCTTCGGCGCGACCGGCGACCTCGCATACAAGAAGATCTTCCCCGCGCTGCAGTCGCTCATCCGACGGGGCCGCCTCAACGTGCCGATCGTCGGGGTCGCGAAGTCAGGCTGGGGGCTCGGGCAGTTGGTCGAGCGGGCGAAGGCGAGTCTGACCGAATACGGCGGACTCGATCCGGCGGCTTTCGAAAAGCTCGTCGCGCAGCTGCGTTATGTCGATGGCGACTACGCCGAAAAGAGCACCTTCGAACAAATTCGCGCGCACCTCGCAGGTGCCACACGCCCGCTGCACTACCTCGCGATTCCGCCGAGCATGTTCCCGATGGTCGCGCAGCAGCTGAAAGCGAGCGGTCTGGCGAATCAAGCTCGCGTAGTGGTCGAGAAGCCATTCGGGCGCGACTTGGCCTCGGCGCGCGAACTCAACGCGACCTTGCACACGGTGTTTCCAGAGGACTCGATCTTTCGCATCGACCACTATCTCGGCAAAGAGGCCGTGCAGAACATCCTCTACTTCCGTTTTGCCAATGCGTTCCTCGAACCGATCCTCAATCGTCACTATGTCGAGAACGTACAGATCACGATGGCCGAATCGTTTGGCGTGAAAGGCCGCGGCAAGTTCTACGACGAGACGGGTGTCATTCGCGACGTGATCCAAAATCACTTGTTGCAGATCGTCAGTTATGTCGCGATGGAAGCACCCTCGTCGACGATCCCCGAGGCCATCCGCGACGAGCAGGCGAAGGTGCTGCGCACGGTGCGGCCGCTGAGTGTCGACAACGTCGTTCGCGGCCAATTCAAGGGCTTCCGTGACGAGCCGGGTGTCGCGAAGGATTCGTACATGGCGACCTACGCGGCGCTGCGCATGTATGTCGACTCGTGGCGCTGGCAGGGCGTGCCGTTCTACGTGCGCGCGGGCAAGTCTCTCGCGGCGACATGCACAGAAGTCATGATCGAATTCAACAACGCGCCGCAAGTCGTCTTCAAAGAGCCTGCGCCGAGCATGGGCAACTACTTGCGCTTTCGACTGGGTCCAGACGTGCAGATCGCTCTCGGCGCGCGGGCGAAAGTACCGGGCGAAAAGATGGTGGGCTCGCCACTCGAACTGTCGGTGCTGCACGCGGACCAACAAGGCAAAGGCGACCGCATGGACGCCTACGAACGTCTGCTCGGTGATGCGATGGCAGGGGACGCGACTCTCTTCGCGCGACAAGACGTGGTCGAGGCCGCGTGGGCGATCGTCGACCCCATCTTGCACGGCCCCAGTCCCATGTTCGAATACGAACCGGGTAGCTGGGGACCGGTAGAATCCGACGAGCTCGTGCGCTCGGT
>JAYVXK010000052.1:0-2737 GCA_043785265.1 Myxococcales bacterium
GGTTCGGGGACGGGTTCGGAGGCGGAGACGGGTTCGGGTTCGGGGACGGAGACGGGTTCGGGGACGGGGACGGGTTCGGAGACGGAGACGGGTTCGGGGACGGCGCGCCCGCATCATCCGCGTGCGCACGCGCGACCAACGACAACGCCAAGAACGGAATCAGCAGAGAGACGCGATGCATGCGATCAGCATCGTAGAGCCTCATGCCCGTGCAGTGTTAGGAGAGACTGACTGATCATGCCGCGCGTTCATCCGGTCGCACGAGGAAGCATCATCGAGCTTGGGACCTTTGGCTCCGAGGCCATTGGCGGAGCCCGAAGGGTCCGAGTCTATGTGCCCATCGATCCTCCGCCGGGCGTGCAGCGCCCCACACTCGTTTTGTTCGACGGACAAAACGCATTTGGCGACGAAGGCTCGTTTTCGGGCGGTTGGCATGCGCACGACGCCGTCGACCGTGTCGTGGCAAGTCGACTCGTCGCGCCGATTGTCGTCGCGGTCGATCACGGCGGAGTGTCGCGCATCGACGAGTTGTCGCCTTTCTCCAACGGCAAACAGGGAGGACGTGAAGACGCGTTGCTCGATGTGATCGCGTCACAGATCTTGCCGGCGGTGCACACGCGCTTCGATGTGCAGGCGTGGTTTCACACGATCGGCGGCTCGTCGATGGGCGGACTCGCCGCGCTCTACGCTCACTTTCGTCTGCCAGAAGTTTTCCCCGCGGCGCTCTGCATGTCGCCCTCGATCTGGTTCGGGAAAAATCGCTTGTTCGACTTCATCGCGCGCCAGCCCACTCCACGTTTGTCTCGCGTGTATCTCGATTGCGGCGCGCGCGAAGGCAAAGGGCAGATGCTGCCGCTCGTGCAATCGATGGCGATGCATCTCGAGTCACGCGGATGGAGCACCAAACACGGACCGCTTCGCATCATGTGGCGACCCGACAAAAAAGGCGCTCACAACGAAGCTGCGTGGCGGAGGAGGCTGCCAAAAGCCCTCCGTTTCGTTTACGGATGAGTTCTTTCGCGCAGCGGTTTTGAGAGATACCATGGGGGATCATGAGAGTTTCGCGAATGCTTTTCGCTGCCGCTGTCGCCTTGGCGATGGGGTGCACGGCGATCCTTGGGGACTTCAGCGTGAGCAATTCTCCACCGCCGAAGGATGACGGCGGGGTCGATACCAGCGTGGAAGCCGGACCGGACTCGTTCGTGCCGAAGCCGATTGCATGCAAGGAGGCCGCGAACGTCGTCAGCCCGCGCGTGAAGATCGCAACCCTCGTAGAGAGCTCGCCGCCCGATCGCGTCACGTTCTATACGTTCAATGACGGCCAGAACTACATGGGCCGCGTGGTCATCACCGACACCTTCAACAACATTCTGCTCTATCAACTTCGCGTAGACGACACCAAGTTCCCCAATCCGACGTTGCTCGACACGGTGCCCACGCAGGGTGGCCAGCTGATGGGGACGCGGCGTTATCCAGGCGGTATCGCAGCGCTCTTTTATAGCAACAGCACGCTACACATCGTGACGATCGGGGACAAGGACACCAAGTGGAGCCCAGCGATCTACGCGGGGCAGTCCGGCGAGTTCAGCAACGCGTGCAATTTTCAGGCGGCGCTCTTTGCCATCAGCGCGAGTCCGCCAGATTTTGTCGTGGTCGTGACCTACCAAGACAGCGCCTGTACCACCACCAACATCAAGGGCCTCCACGTGACGGGCAGCGGAACAGTCGAGCAAACGTGGACGCCGTTCGCGCCCAAAATTCGAGCTGCGCAAGACTCGATCGTGGTCGACGCCAATAACGTCTACGTGCTCGTCTCGCGTGATGACAGCGGCCCCCCTGGCCCTGGCAGCACTCCTCAGCTTTACACTGCGCAACTCAGCACCATGATGGCTGGACCCTCGACTCCGCTTGTTTTGTCGAATCCCGCACTTCTCACCGACGTGCTCGCGATGGCTCCTTCGCCGATACCTGGCAAAGTGGACGTGGGCTTTTTCGGTGGGGACCTCAGCATCCCATCCATTTCGCTCTGGGTTGGGCAGACCGATCTCAACAAGCTCAGCACGTTGCATCCGGATACCGATCTCGGGCACGTCCCGGTTGGCGGTGTGTCCGAGTTGCCGGTCGACAAGGGTCGGATGCATTGGGAAATGTACCCACCACCACTAGGCAGCGAGAACTTGCTTGCCGTCTCGCGCGCCTCGCCAGGAGCAAACTTTTATTGGTTCGATCAGCGCGGAAATATTCTCGCCAAGCAGGCTGGCACCACGGCGTTGTTTCAGAACGATCAGATTTTGGGCACCGACGTGAACTTCAGCCAGAAGCCGACATTCCCACTTCTTGCGCAACTGATGTTCACCCTGGTCGAACCGGATGGTCCCGCGGTCGACGCCGGCGCCCCCTACACGATTTGGGGCGTGACAGTGCAGTGCAACAACTGAGTTTCCCATTTCGTCAGCGCGCCGTCAGGTGCTCTTGAGTCCTTACGTCTTTCGGGGCGCGCCAGTGAGGGCGCAAGAAAGACAGAGACAACATGCAGCACAAGAAGCGAGGCGGCCTTTCTTTGGCGAACCAGAGAGAGTGCGCGGCGCGATTTGTTGTGCTCGTGACGAAAGGCTCGCAAGGCGCAGTTGTGTCTTGAGAAGGAGCCGCCGATCGTACGCGATTGGTAGACCGCGTCGGTCTTGGCGACTTCTCTGGTGGGAGCAGTCGGACGCGGTGCTCGGAGCCCTACTTCACC
>JAYVXK010000053.1:0-2736 GCA_043785265.1 Myxococcales bacterium
CCAGACACCTCGTAGCCAACGACACACGGTGGCTTGGGTGCCTCTGGGTAGAGACCCATGCGCGCCATGAGATCGGCAAAGTTGATACCCGCGGCTTTGACCTTGATGCGAACTTCACCCTTCTTAGCTTCAGGGTCTGGCGACTCGCGAACAACCAAGACATCGGGTCCACCGTGGCGGGTAATCACAACTTGTCGCACCAGTCACCTATTGGCTTTCGTCGTCATGGGGCGTCGTTGAAGACGCCGTGTCTCGTCGATCTCCGCGTCCTCGTTGATGAGCACCGGAATGTCGTGCGCCTTGGATGCCGTGACCTTCGCTACGGTGGCGTCTTTCTTCGACGGGCTCGAATAGGGCCCGGTGTCCTCGAGGTCCAACTCGCTCGGTGTTGGATTCGGCATTGGTTCGAGCTTCTTTTCAGCCGCTTCGGCTGCTGCGACCTGCGCGAGGACCGCTTGCTCGACGCCAATTGCAGGTGTCTCTGTGGTGATCGTGGGGACCTCTTCGGTGGTCGTGGTCCATCCGAATTTGGCGGCGAGCGCGTCGAGCAGTCCTAGCAATGCGTCGTCTCGCGTCTTGCCGATCAACTTCTCCCAACCCAACGCGTCGAGCAGACCCTTGGCAGAGCCGTCTTTGGATTCGTGCACGCGTTTGATCCAAACACTTAGATCTTCTTTGCTAAGTGTCTCTGTGATCGCATCTGTGCCTTTGCTCGTCTTGGTCGCGAGATGGTCGAACATCCACTCGGCGTCGAAGAGTCCCAAGTCATAGGCCGTGACAATCGCCTTGCTGAAAGCTGCCTTGGTGAAGCTGCCTCCGCGCCAAAACCTCCACCACTCCACGAGCGGCACCCAAGCAACGACCGTCGCCGCCGTCAGTCCGTCCTCGAAGGCGGTGGAAGACAAGTCGCCCGCAATGAGCGCGTCCGAAACGACTGCGGCCACCTTGTCGTCTGTGTCGCGCAACGCGGCCTTCGCTCCACGAATGCCCCAGCCACTGATGATGGGCCCGCGCACCTCTTTGGGGAGATGCCTAAAGATGCGATCGAGAGGAACGGTCTCGGATTGAGTGAAAAAGTGCGCGACGAATTGCGGCGGCGTCTTGGTCCTTCCTTCGGGTGTGCGGCGATGCTCCTCGATCGCTAGGCAGAAGCGTGTGAGCGGTGCGTTC
Source organism: Myxococcales bacterium (assembly GCA_043785265.1). GTDB lineage: Bacteria > Myxococcota_A > Polyangia > Polyangiales > Polyangiaceae > JANYHY01. Next base: position 1,171 of record JAYVXK010000053.1, read on the forward strand.
GAGTCATTGCGGGCAGAGACCATGGACGCGAGCCTATCGCGCTGCTGCCTCTGACCAATACCCCGCAGGCGTTCAGGCTGCGCCGTTGCAACCATCATCGTCAGGGTTGTCCGCGGTGAAGCGTCAATGATGGCTAAATGCAGGCCTCTTGATGCGACGAGTGTCGCAGCTTCGCTGTCTACGAAGTGAGACGGGTGCGACTCCCGTAAGAGGCGCGAGACCGTAGTTTAGGTACGAGAACGCTCACCAAAATAGAGAAGCGCCGGTGGAAGCCCGGTCGGTCTACACACTCTCGAGCCGAATCTCAGAGAGGAGCGAGGTCTGCAAAACCGCGCAAGAGGGTTTGATTCCCTCTCGGCTCTCCACTTCGTAAGAGAAGAATTCGAGTTCGCAACCGCGAGGTGCGATGGATCATCACACCCGCCATGAGCCGCCACATCCTCGACGAATCCAAGATCCATCCCTCCGTGCGCGACAAGATCACGACCCACCACGTCGACATCGTGCGCGAAGTGCAGACTGCGATCGCAAACAACGACGTGGTCGTCGTGGGCATGTCTCAAAACCCTAACCCTAAGCGCGCGTGCAAAGCGCTCAAGGCCGCGGGGGTTGCGTACGAGTACCTCGAGTATGGCTCGTACATGTCCGATTGGCGCCGCCGCAACGCACTCAAAATGTGGACGGGCTGGCCGACCTTCCCAATGGTCTTCGTCAAAGGCACCCTCATCGGTGGCGCAGACGACACAGAAAAACTCATCGCCAGCGGCGATCTCGCGAAGATGCTCGGCGCGAACTGAACCGAACGTAGCGGCGCGACGAGATCCGAAGTTCGGAGTATCGTCCACCGCATGCAGGTCTACCGCGAAGGCCCAGCCCAGCCCGGCCTCCCGTTTTCACGCCAACACCTGCATGTCTACACGCTGCTGGTGATCGGCACTTCCTTGTCCATCCCTCTGATGGTCGTACCGATCATCGTCACTCCAGCCTTCCGGGATGGAGGCTGGGGCATGTACCTGTTGGTGCTCATCGCGCTGACCATCACCACGACTCTCGCAGTCCTCTCGTCGCGGCTGATCCGAGGTCGAGATCTTCCCATCCTGATCGCTGCGACCCTACCTTCCCTACCCGCAGTGGCGGGAGCTCTTCTTTTTTTGCGCCCAATGGCGATCACAACTGGGGTCGTCGACGGTTCTTACGACCCGAGCGACGTAGGGTCCATCGATGTGAATGATGCGGCTCGCATTCTCGCAGAAGGGAGTGCCGAGGCGGACGCGCTTGTGATGTTCGGCTGCGCTCTGTCGGCGGCTGCGTTTCTCACACTGGGAGTGGCGCTCTTGGGAAGCGCAGCGTCTGTCGATCGTGGATCGGCTTCGCCCGCGGGGCGTTCGTCGATCGCGCCGGTCGTGTTTGGAGGGCTCGGAGTCGTCGCGACGATCGCCATTCGCGTCGTCATGCATAAGCTCTTTTCAGAAGTCGTGTTCACCGTTTTTGCGTTCGTCCTCGTCACCATCTTGGCCTCCATCGCGGCGCGCAACGGACAGTTTGCGCGTCGATGGCACGATCACC
>JAYVXK010000054.1:0-2736 GCA_043785265.1 Myxococcales bacterium
GGACTGTCCCATTCGATGGGCGTCGAGAGATCGAGTCGCTCTTCGTACATGCGCTCGCGTCGCTGGCGCAGCAGACGCAGCCAAAAGGAGGTGGGACGATCGGCGCTAGGCATGGCTAAAAATGGGCGGAAAACCGCTCCGAATCGCGAGGGTCTACCACGCGCCAAGCGGCGCGTCTGCTAGTCTGAGAGCAAATGCCCATCATCGTGATTCGCGCGGGCGACGCCCTCCCGGAGGTGGCTGCGCGCAGAGGCGAGTTCTTGCAATGGATCACCGCACAAATCGGCGGTGCCTGGTCTGGTCAGTTCGTCGAATACGACCCACGCACGAGCGCGCCACTGCCGGATCCCAGCGCGGGTTCTGGCGTCATCGTCACGGGTTCGTCGGCCAGCGTGACCGAGCGCGCGCCGTGGATGCTGCGAACCGAGCAATACCTTCGTGACTTGGTGAAACTCGAGCGCCCCTTGCTCGGCATTTGCTTCGGTCATCAAATGCTCGCTCAAGCTCTTGGCGGCATGGTCGAGAAGAATTCGCTCGGTCGAGAGATCGGCACGGTGCGCGTGAAGCTGTTGGATCACGCAACCACGGACCCCTTATTTTTAGGGCTCTCCAACGAGATCGAGGTCAACGCCACGCATGTCGACACGGTCACGCGATTGCCAGAAGGCGCGCAGATTTTGGCGACCACTTCGCTCGAGCCTCATGCCGCATTCCGGGTGGGCGACTTCGCGTACGGCGTCCAGTTTCATCCTGAGATCGATGGCGACGCCATGCGCGGTTACTTGCGCGCGCGCGAACCTGTCATCAGACAGGAAGGGCTGCCGTTCGAGACCCTCGTCGATCGCGTGACCGATGCTCCCGCGGGTGCGACGCTGTTGCAGAATTTCGTGAGGCACGTCGTCAAACGTGATGGTCGTCGGCGGTAGCAAATCATCGCACGTAGGTAGAATGGGGGCCCCCATTCCCAAATTACCTGTAGTTCACACACCTCGCATCGAGCGGCGACAACGTAATCGCCGCCGAGCACGTCCCCTTCGACGAGCTAGAAGCCTTGTCGCACAACCCATCTGCGCAGTCGCCGCCGGTGTCGCAGGGCGAACCAGCCGTCGCCAATGGTTTGCATGCGGTGATGAAGAGCGCCCCGCTGCAATACAGACCCGGCAAACAAGGCATGCTGTCTCGGTTGCACTGCGAACCCTCGGCGCCTCGGCTGACGCACACCTGCGACTTCGTTTGACAGTAGTAGTCGCTCGGGCATTGATCGGCTTCGCCTGGGCAAGGAGCGGCTGGCGGAACCATGCTCGGCCGGAGACATTTTCCCGCCGTTTGCCCAAGCGGAATGACGCACCGCAATCCATCTTTGCTGGAGCAGTCGAGGTCGACGCTGCAGGGCGCACGCGCAGTTCCTGGGCCGCTCCATATCAACGCGCACGCAGTGTCCATCGCCGCGAGAGCGTCTTTGGTGAGTGTCGCGCTGGCGTACGCTGTCTTCACTGCTTCGACGCACGCTAGAGCGCGCGCGGGTTCGTAGGTGGCTCCCTGCGGAGTGTCCGCCATGCACGCCGATGTTCGCTTCTGCACGCAAGCGGCTGGGTCTTTGACCCCGCAGTGCGTGACGACTTGCGTGTTGCACTCCGCCTGAGCGCGCGCCCCACAGTACTTTCCTAGACTCGAATATTGCGTTGCGCTGTCTTGCTCCATGACAGGAGCCGCGCACGCCACGACGCCCACGACGACAACGAGCACCCATCCGCGCATTGCACTTTTTCGTTGCATGGTCGGCACTCTGCGCGCGGTTCGGGTCGCAGACACCTAAAGGAATCCAAAATCCAAAGTCTGGACAAGCGCCAAAGCCACGCTGTCCGGCCCGCTTGTTTTAGGCCGTTTTAGCAGCGTATCGAGGGAAGGCGCGCTTGGATGCGCTCCGAGGTGAGCGATGTCTTCGAGTCGAATCTTGGTGTTCGCATGCGTGGTGACCGCGTGCGCACACAGCGGCAGCTCGGATGTTTCGTCGTCGGACGGCGGCGCAGGTCCGAACGGATTCAAAGACGGCGCCACGTCGACGACGCTGTGCCAGGCGGCAGTCGACGGTCATTCGTCCGTGGGTTGCGATTACTACGCCGTGCACATGGACGGATACTTTGCGGCCGACAACGGATGCTTCGCGATGTTCCTCGCCAACACGAGTGAGCTCCCGGCGCGCGTGACGGCAACCTTTGGGGGACAAGATCTCGATCTAAGTTCTCACATCAAGATCCCGCGCGGGGCGGGCAGAAAACTCACCTATGACGATTACGATCCTGCGGGCATTGCACCGGGCGAGGTCGGGATTCTTTTCTTAGCTGGGCCTCCGCACGTTGGACAACCGCGTCCTCAGGGCAACTTCAACGACCCCATGGAATGCCCCGTGTTGCCTGCGCTCAGCAGTCTCACGCAGTTGCATGGAACCGGCAAAAGCGCAGCGTTTCATGTGATCATCAGTGCGCCCGTCGTGGCCTACCAGATGCTCCCTTATGGAGGTGGTTCTGCCGCAGTCACTGGCGCCACATTGCTGTTGCCGACCAATGTCTATGGGACCAACTACATCGCGACGGGAGGGTACGACGGCGTCAGCGGGCAGGGTTGGGCTGCACCCTCGATGAACATCGTCGCCTCTCAAGACGACACGACCGTCACCATTAACCCTAAGGTCGCGCTCATTCCTGGTGGGGGCATCGACGGCGCAAAAGCGAACGT
>JAYVXK010000055.1:0-2727 GCA_043785265.1 Myxococcales bacterium
GAACTCGGGATTGTGGCGCGTCGAGATGCCTTCGTTGCGATAGCAACGACCAATCTCGTAGACGCGATCGAGTCCGCCCACGAGCAAACGCTTCAAATAGAGCTCTGGCGCGATTCGCAGGAAGAGATCCATGTCGAGCGCGTTGTGGTGCGTCGTGAAGGGGCGCGCTGCAGCGCCGCCGATCAGTGTGTGCAACGTGGGAGTCTCCACTTCGAGAAACCCTTCAGCGTCGAGAATCTTCCGCATGGCCGAAACGATGACACTGCGCGCGCGAAACGCATCGGCGACGACAGGATTGGCGACGAGATCGACGTAACGCTGTCGATAGCGCACTTCGACGTCCGTCAGCCCGTGCCACTTCTCGGGCGGCGGTCGCAGCGCCTTGGTCACCACGCGAATGCGTGAGGGCTCGACAGAGAGCTCGCCGCGCTTGCTCGCAGTGAGTGTGCCTTCTGCTTCGACGATGTCGCCGATGTCCATGTCGTCGAGACGAGTGTAATCTGCACCCATCTTGCTTTCGGACAACAGGAGCTGCATTTCGCCGGTTCGGTCACGCATCCGCACGAACGACAATCCACCGCTGCTGCGCACGGCCACCACGCGACCGTGCACATGAAACGACTTGTCGCGCGCGAGGGCGTCTACTTTTTCGGGGACGTACTTGCCTGTCTGGTGTTGACCACGCCGCGTAGCGGACGTGCCGTCGTCCATCGCGCTCGCGGCCAACACGCGCAACGCAGACAGGTCCATCGTTTGGCTGTTGGGCAGTCTCGGCTTGACGTCGTTGGCGAACGGATTTTCGCCGCGCGCACGAATACGTTCAGCCTTTGCGCGTCGTGCGGCGATGAGCGCTTGCTCCGCAGAGTGGCGCTCGTGGTCAGGCGTCGTATCGGGAGCTTTGGTATCGCGCGGCTCGGACATCTCTAAGCAGGACGATGTAATCGGTGCGCCCTCTTGCGTAAAGTCAGCTCCACTCAGGAGCCAATCAAACCGTTTGGGCGTCCAAAGCACAAACCGTGGCATGCTGAAGCACATGGGCCGCCGCACGTTCTTCCTCGTCGCTGTCGTGATGATCGGATGCAGCGCACCCACTCAGCCCATGGTCGTCATTCCGATGCCGGGCGTTGAACCTCGCGTGATGCCCACGCAAGCTGCCCCAACGCTGCCGCCGCCTCCGCCTACGTCGCACAGGTTGAGTTCTTCAGCGGACCGCGACGGGGACGGCATCGATGACAATCGCGACAAGTGCCCCGACGATCCCGAAGACCTCGATGGCTTTCAAGACGACGACGGCTGCCCCGATCCCGACAACGATCTCGATGGCATTCCAGACGTCCGGGACAAGTGTCCCAATCAGCCAGAGGACGTTCAACGGATACCAAGACGACGACGGCTGTCCCGATCATCGGCCGTAGGCGCCGTCCACATGGTCGCGTCAGCGTTCGAAGTGAATGCGAAAACTCTTGGTGGATGCGATCGGATTGCCGTCGCGATCGAGCGCCGACAAGAAGGTCTCGCGCATGGCGCACGCGCGGGCCTCGCGACCAAAGCCGTGACCAGGGTCTTGGACGATGGTGGCACTTCCAACACGACCATCCGCGCCGACACTGACAGACACGGTGGCAAACGCTTCGTCGACTTGATCTTGATCCGATTCGGCGGGGAAGGGGCAGTGCCACTCCGCTCCGCCGGAGAGTTGAATGCCGCGCGAGCGATCAGGACCAGGACCCATCGCTTGCGGCATAGGCTGATTTCCAGTGCCGCCAACGACACCGTCTTTCGTCGCGTTGCGAGCGTAGACCGCGTCTTTGCTCGTGCCCCCGGCTTGCGTCACCCCGCCCGCGTAGGTGTCTGCGTTGCCACTCACGAACATGTTGGTGAGATCTTCGACGTCGTTCGGATTCGGAGCGGCCGTGAGCACAGCGCCAGCTTGTGCTGCAGCCGGCGGCGGCGCGTCGTGCGTGGGCGCCTTCATGTCGATCTTTTCGGGGATGGGATCGGGTGGAGGCGGGTCGGGCGGCTTCTGTTTTTCTTGTTCGATGTCGTAGGTCTCGTTCAACCGATCGCCCACTTGCTCTGCGACGCGGCGATCCCAATCGAGCAACTCCACGGGGATGAGCCACGTGCGAACGACGGCACCAAGATGAAAGAAGAGCGCCACACCCAAAGTCACCAGCAGCACCGTCCACGCGTCGCTGCCCAGGTCGAAGATGCGACCCAGAGGCTCTTTTCGCGGTCGCTGATGTGCAGCGGCGCGATACGGCGAGACTCCTCCAGCGACGTGTTGCATTGCGCTACTTCTTGGGGACGATGCCGCCTGGCACAGGCGGGACGGGTGAAACTCCGAAAGCAATCTTGGTCACACCAGCTTGTTTGAGCAAGTCGAGGACGTGAATGACGCGACCATGCGGCACCGAACTGTCGGCTTTGATGATCGCGCGAAGCTCGTTGTTTTTAGCCTGCGCGTCTTTTGACAACTGAAAAATGGCTTCGTCGTTGGGCACGGCTTTCGAGTCGACTTGGGTCGAGCCGTCTGCGAGCAGCACGATCGAAAACACACTCTGCACCTGACCGCCCACAGCGGCTTTCGGCAGATCGAGCGGGATGGACTGCGACACGATGACCTTCGAGACCACCATGAAGATGATCAGAAGCACCAAGGTCACGTCGACCAGCGGCGTGACGTTGATCCCGACGATGCCCTCGTCAGCGTCTTGCGCGCCGCCG
>JAYVXK010000056.1:0-2720 GCA_043785265.1 Myxococcales bacterium
TCTTGTCGCGCTTGGCGCGGGTGCGGCCTCGGCGCAAACCCAGCCAGGATGCCCGCCAGGGAGTTGGTTTTGCGCAGACACCCAAGTTCAGCCAGCTGCGCCACCCGGCCAGCCAGTCGCGCCGCAAACCTTGCAGCCGCTTCCTCAGCAGCAAGTGGCTCCCCCCGCCGTGGTCTACCAAAATGGCGCACCTACGGCACCTCCGGTGGTCATCTACCAGCCCGCGCCCCCTCCAGTCGTGGTTGTGCGGCAGCCTGAATATCGCGGTTATTACTATCGCCCGTATCAGACGCAAAACGGCCCCCCCTATCGACAGAGCGAATGGGGTCTCAACCTCCGCTTCGATGGTGCAGTGTTCGGCTCTGGCAAGAGCGGCGACGCCGGCATGGGCGGAGTTGGCGCGGGCCTTCGCTACAAGTTCAACCCACACTTCGGCGTCGAAGCGGGTGCTGACTTTCTCGTTGGTCGCGACTTCAACGGCTTTCACCGCACCGAGACCGCGTTTTCGGTCACTGGGCTGCTCTACGTCAATCCCAGGTCGCGCGCGCAGCTCTATTTCCTCGGCGGTTTCAATTACTCGATCGCACGCGTCACCAACGACAGTCCTGTCTTGGCTGGCGGCGGTCTGGGTTCCTTCAACTCGTCCCAAGACAACACCTACGATTACATGGGCGGGCAGTTCGGCATTGGCATGGAGTTCCGCGTTTCTCGGGTGCTTGCGCTCAACCTCGATCTTCGCGGCCTCATTCGCGGTCGCACGGACGACTACGCCAAGACCCATCCCGAGTTCACCGACAGCCACGGTCGCACCACGAATACTTCGGGCGGCGTGCTCGTCACCGGTGGCATGACCTTCTATTTCTGATTCAATCGCCCGCCTCGTGGTTGGGCCTGCGTCACTTCGTTCGAGCGGTTCAAAGCTCCTCCTTTGCCTCTCCGCAGGCGCTGTTTTCGCGCTCGCCGCGCCCTCCACTGACCTTTATGCGTCTCTCTGGATCGGCATGGCCGGTCTTGCGTACGGGTTGCATGTCGATGGTGTCGCGCCTCGCACGCGAGCCAAGCGCTTTTGGGAAGGTGGCCTGCGCGGAGCCGCGTTCGGCACGGCCGCAAATGTCGTCGCGTTGCGTTTTGTGCCTGATGTGATTGCTCGGTTCACGCCTTTGCCGTGGATCGTAGGCGTGCTGGCTCTCGTGCTCTTGGCCATCGAGCAGAGCATTCGTTGGGCCGTCGTGGGCATGGTGATGACGCAACTCTCCCGTCGCGGTGTCCCGCGATGGTTTGCGTTCGGGGCTGGCATCTTCGCTGGAAGCTTCATGCCCGTGGTGTTTCCATGGACCGCAGCGGGTGGCGCGACCCCATGGCCGCAGTTGGTGCAACTTGCCGAGGTCATTGGCGAGCGAGGCGTGACGCTGGTGATGGCGTTGACGAGCGCGCTCGCCGCCGAGGCCATCGCACTCGCAATCCAGCAACAAACAAGGCGATCGGCAGCGATCGTCGGCACGCTCACTCTCGCCATCCCCGCAGGCTGCTGGGCCTACGGATCGCTGCGTATGCGCGACGTCGAGGCTGCACGTACGAACGCGCCTCACGCCAAGGTCGGTCTGATTCAACCAGGCACCGAGGCGCGCGAGCGTTGGGATGAAGGACGCTCCGCCGTCCTGCTCGACCGCCTCACGACGTTCACCAAGCACAGCGAGAGTCACGGGGCAGAACTCACCGTGTGGCCAGAATCGGCCTATCCCTATTCAGTCTCCGCCTCCTCGCGCAACGACCTGATGGGCTCGTTTGCGATACTCCAACCTGGTGTTCACGGCCCGGTGCTCACCGGTCTCCTGATGCGCGATGCTCACGAGCAGGGCGCCTACAACTCCGCGATCGTCGTCACGGACGGTCACCTGAGCGCGCCGTATCACAAGATGCATCTGCTCGCGTTCGGCGAAGGCGTACCTCTCGCTGACGTTTTTCCGTGGATTCGAACCACTTTCGCGCGTGGATTGGGCCTCTTGCCGGGCGATCATCAAGTGCTACTCGAGAGCGGGCACATCCACGCTGCCGTGCTCAACTGCTTCGAAGACACGTTGCCCGAAGCGGGACGAGAGGCGATGAGCGTCTCGCCAAACCTACTCGTCAACATCACGAACGACGCGTGGTTTTACGGGAGCGGCGAGAGCGAACTTCACTTGCGTTTGTCTGTGCTCCGCGCCGTGGAGTCTCGCCGTGACCTCGTGCGAGCCGTCAATCGCGGTCCGACATCATGGGTCGACGCAGCGGGCAATGTCCGCGCGCGCTGGCCAGCCGACTTACCTGGCACGCTGATGACCGAACCCGCACTCCTCGAAGGCAGGACGTTCTTCACGGTTGCAGGCGACTGGCCGCTGACACTCTTGCTCACTCTCGCGTCGATCGGTCTTATTTTTAGGCACAAAACACGACGGGCGCCACGCCAAGAAAGCGCAGCGCCCGCGGTGCGAACTGCTTACGCAGTTACTGGATGAGGTCCTTGAGCGCCTTGAGAGCCGTCGCGCGAATCTTCTTTTGCGCGGGCTTGGCAGGACGGTTCTCCATCTGCTTGGTGAACGGGTTGTAGCGCGGGCCAGCGGGCACGGGCTTGGTCTTGCGGACCTTGAGCTTGAGCAGACCGGGGATAACGAACTCCTCCGGACCACGGCTGCCGAGCTGCTTCTTAATCAGCTCTGTCAGCGAATCAAACACCTTGTTCA
>JAYVXK010000057.1:0-2716 GCA_043785265.1 Myxococcales bacterium
AAATAGGTCTTCGCGGAAACGCTTCTCGAACACCTGGCTCTCGAGATCGCGATTGGTGGCCGCAAGAATGCGCGCATCGAACTGAACTTCGGTGTTCGACCCCACGGGCCTGACCGTTCGCTCCTGGAGCGCGCGCAGGAGCTTGGCCTGCATCTCGATCGGCATGTCTCCAATTTCGTCTAGAAAGAGCGAGCCGCCGTCTGCTTGTTGAAACAGTCCTTTGCGCTCGATGCGCGCGTCAGTGAACGCTCCCTTGGCGTGTCCGAACAACTCACTCTCGAGGAGAGCGGCGGGTACAGCAGCGCAGTTGATCGCCACGAACGGAGCGGCGTGACGTGCACTCGCAGCATGGATGGCCCGAGCGATCAGTTCTTTGCCAGTCCCAGTCTCGCCGACGATGAGCACCGAAGCATTGCTCGGACTAACGCGGCCGACGAGATCCAGCACGCGCCGCATGGGTTCGCTGTCGCCCACGAGCGACGTTGGCTGGGGCGTGACGCTCTCGCGGAGTCGCTTGACCTCGCGCGTGAGGTTTCGGTGTTGACTGGCGCGTGTCACGGCCAACGCGAGAAGCTTCCCGTCGATGGGCTTCGTCAAAAAATCGTACGCGCCGACACGCATGGCAGCGATCGCTGCTCCAAGAGTGTTTTGACCCGTGACCACGATGACTGGAACATCCGGCGATGTTCCCAGAATGCGCTCGGTGAGCGCGAGCCCGTCCATCTCGGCCATGCCGAGATCGGTCAACACGACATCAAACCCAAGAGTGGCGACATCAGCCAGCGCCGCGGTTGCGGACGTGCGCGTCGTGACATCGAAGCCGTCTCTCGCGAGCGAGGCCCCCAACAGGTCGCACGTGTCTTGATCATCATCTACGACAAGGATTCGACTGGTCATTATCCCTCGGGACGCCTCTACCGCACCGAGTATGCCAAGCTGAATTTGCGGCAAATACCCACATTTGTGGCGAGGAGGAAGAGCGTCTTCGCCACAGTGAGACGTTATTGCAAGCCACGCAAGGGGAACCCCCCGGGGAGCGGGAATGGCTGCGGGAACGGGAACGGCGACGGGGAGCGGGGTACTAGGATTTCCCGATCGGCGGGCTGAGGGTCGCCTTGCCGTCGTTCAGGTCTTTGTCGAGGCGCGTCTTCACGGCATCCCAGCCAGTCGAGGTCGACGCATCGATGATCTTGACGTCGTCAGCGATCGTCGCGCGCTTGAGTTGCAAGGTGACCATCCATGCCTGGTTCGCCTGCTTGACGGCAGGTTTTGCAGTCGCGTTCTCAGCGCGAAGATCGCCGAGCTTCTTGTCGATGTCGCTCATGAGTGTCGCGACGCGAAGGTGGTAGTCCGACTTGGCAGTGGCGAGCGCGATGGTCGCTTGTTCTTGCAGATGGTCTGCGTTGCTCTTCGCTTCGAGCCTGGCTTGGTCGGCGAGCTTCTGAGCCTTCGATGCTTTGTCATCCGCCTCTTGGCGAGCTTGATCGGCGTTCTGTTGCGCTTTGCCTGGGCCTGGGTTGTCGCACGCGAGGGCGAGACTGGAGCCGAGGATGAGCGTGGAAAGAATCGTCGCGGTCTTCATCGAATTACCTCTGGCGGTAGCGCTTCGCAATGCGTATGCCCACGTCGAACTGGCGGGAATCAGCATGGATTACTCGTTGTGAGCGCTCTCTTTCGCCACACACGACATGAGTGCCACTGCCGAACGGCACGTCGGTTGCTCCAACATTCGCAATCATGACCAATCAGAAGCCACCCCAGCCGAGCCCGAAACCAGTCATCCCGAAGCCGACTTCCAATCCACATCCACCGCACCCTTCGCAGATGGATCTCGACAAGGAGCGCGCAGACGACGAGGGAATGGGCCAAGCGATCGGGCATCCCAAGCCAACGCATTCGAAGTGACGATTGGGAGCGGTCCCCGTCTTGCTTAGGGACCGCATCGTGAGTCTAGTCGCCGGAAACATCCTCGCTCGTTCTTATCGTCTCATCGAACCCATCGGAGAGGGTGGGATGGGGCGTGTTTGGTTGGCTGAGCACATCACACTCGATCGCAAGGTCGCGGTGAAAGTGATCTCGGACGAAGCCATCTCCACGCCTGAGATGAGAGAGCAGTTCAATCGCGAAGCGCAAGCCACGGCCAAGGTCGACAGCCCGCACGTCGTTCGTGTGCTCGACTACGACTGCACCGACGACGGACATCCGTTCTTGGTGTTGGAGCTCCTCAAGGGGGAGACACTCGAGGACCGAATTCTGCGCGCGGGTCCGCTTGTCGTCGACGAAGCCAAGGAGCTCCTCGATCAAATCAGTGATGCGCTCGGAGTGGCTCATTCTTGCGGTATTTTGCATCGCGACATGAAGGCCGAGAATCTCTTTTTGCAGGCGTCGGATCGCCCGATCGACATGAAGCTCCTCGACTTCGGCATCGCGCTCAGCAAGACCGACCGCAGCGTCCTGGGCCAAGGACCCATCGGTACTCCGCAGTACATGAGCCCAGAGCAGATGACTGGCGAGCCCATTACCGAGCGAAGCGATCTCTTCTCCTTAAGCGTGTGCATGTATTACGCACTGACAGGAGCGTTTCCCTTCCTCGGGGAGACGTTCGCGATGATCTCTGTGTCGTGCACGCAAGGCGTGTTCATTCCGCCGAGCACGCTGCGTCGTGGACTACCAGTCTCTCTCGACGCTTGGTTTGCCAAGGCGCTCGCGGTGGATC
>JAYVXK010000058.1:0-2712 GCA_043785265.1 Myxococcales bacterium
ACCATCCACACGCCCACGAACCTGTGACCCAGCGCATAAAGATTGCCATCACGACCCACCACGATCACCGCGCGAATCGCGAGCGCACCGAGCACGATCACGAAGAGCGGTGCGATCGGATTGTAGTGCAGCGAACCCATCACATCGCCGTGCATCAGCGCGTGGATCGATCGCGTCCCGCCGCACGCCGGACAGGGGTGATGGGTGATCGTGGCGAATGAACATTGCACCGAGCCCGAGAGCATGTAGGCCGCATAAGCACCCACTGCGATCACGACCAACGCGGCGCGTCCTGGGAAAAGCCGCGGCTTCTGAACGCTAGATCCGGCTGAAATGCCGTCACTTGCGGCGATTGGTTGGTTTCGGTTCAGCATCGATGCGTTCTATGCGATGCTCCTGCGGTCGTCGCGCCTGTACCGGGTGATGTTCGCGACGCAAGAGCGTAATAGAGAGAGGGAAGCACATGATGATCGAGGAAGTGATGGGCGCAAACGGAATTCAGCAGGCGGCCGGCGGTTACGGTCCTCCTCCAGGTGGCGGATATCCGCCTCCTCCAGGTGGCGGTGGCTACGGCGGTCCTCCTGGCGCGCCCCCTGGCGGCGGTTATGGCGGTCCTCCTCAAGGCCCGCCTCCCGGCGGTGGCTACGGTGGTCCTCCTGGTGCGCCCCCTGGCGGCGGTTATGGTGGTCCTCCTCAAGGCCCGCCTGGTGGTGGTTATGGCGGGGCTCCGCCTGGTGGCGGCTTCGGCGGTCCCCCCCCTGGCGCTCCTGGTGGGTATGGTCCCCCTCCTGGTGGTGGCTTCGGTCCTCCAGGCGGCGGATTTCCGCCTCCTGGTGGTCCCATGATGCCCGGCATGGGTGGAGACGTGAACACCACGTTGCCGCTCATTCTCAGCATCGTCGCCATCTTTCCTTGCGGATGTCCGATGTGCATCGGCACGATCATGGGCATCGTCGGATTGGTGTTCACCATTCAAGCGATGAACGCGAAAAAGGTCGGCGACTTTGCTACCGCACAAAGCAAAGCCAAGCTCGGTCTCATTCTCTCGGGCATTGGTGTCGGTGTCGGCATCCTGCTTTGGATCATCAACATGGCGACCGGCATGGGTCAGTCGATGATGGAGAACATGAACTAAGACGAGAGTCTCGTTCTGGACGAGGGCTTCGCGGCAACCCCGCGAGGCCCTCTCTCTTTTGTGCGCAAAAAGTTGTGAGCTCGATCCGGCTTCTTGCGAACGCCAAAGCGCCTATTTTTGGCCGAGCGGCGTGGGTCTCATCGTTTGCTGCGATTGATCTGCAATGAAATGAATTCGTGATCCGCAACGGAGTTGGCAGCGCGCGCGACGTAGCGAACACGGCTAAACGCAACGAAACGCGCGAGGCATGCAGAGTGCACTTGTCCTCTTTGTCTTGGAGGACAACGACATGAGACGTTCTTACATCGTGCTTAGACTCTCTCCCATCGCACTTGGTGGGGCGCTGCTTCTTGCTTGCGCGGACGACACGTTCGTTCCGCAAGTGCTGCCGGACTCGGGCAACCCCGACGACACCGGCGCCGGAACCGACGGGGGCAACGGGGGCAAGGACGTCAACAGCATTCCCGACAGCAGCCCCAAGCCCGACTCGGGTCTGACGTGCAACGCTCCAATGGCCAACTGCAGCGGCAATCCAGTCGATGGCTGCAATGTGAATCTGTCGAACGACAACGCAAACTGCGGCGGATGCAACATCGTTTGCAACACGACATGCGCGGCCGGCGTGTGTCCACTCATCGCGGCTGACGCGGGCGCGCCTCCGAAAGTGGCAGACTTCGCTTGCCTCGCAATCGACTCGAAGAACGTCTACTGGAGCACCGGCCTCGCGGCGAACGCCGGCGGTTCGGTCTATTCGGTGCCCATCAATGGCGGCAATCCAAATCTCGTGATCGGCGGTCAAGATCACCCGCACGCGATCGCGTCAGACGGGACGAACGTGTTCTACGGGAACGCCGGCACCGGAAACAACACCGGTGGCATCTACAAGGTCGCAATCGGTGGCGGACAGCCGACCCTGATCGCGAACAACCAAGCGAGTCCTTACGATCTCGTCCTCGATGCCACCACGGTCTATTGGACCAACATCGGTGATGGCACCATTTGGTCGAGCGACAAGAACAGCCCAAACCCGCAAAAAATTGGCGGCGGCGGCGGTCTAGGTCACGCATCGCGGTTGCAGGTCGACTCACAGAATGTCTACTGGACCGACACCGCTGCAAGCGCGGTCAACCGCATGCCTCTCGCGGGTGGCAACACGATCACGATGAGCGCAGCCAACAGCGCACCCGGCGCGCGCGCGATCGCGATCGACAGCACCAACGCTTATGTTGCCTCCAACATCCAGACGGTCGGAGGGATCTTGAAGCTCCCGCTCAACGCCAGCAGCGCATCACCCCAGCAATTGATCATGAACCAGACCTTCTTAGGCGGAATCGCGACCAACGGTACGCAACTGTATTGGGCCAATCTGGTTGGGAACGGCACGATCAACCGCGCGAGCGTTACAGGTCAAGGCTCGACCGCGCTGGCGACCGGCCAGTCGTTCCCCAACTGCATCGCGCTCGACGCGCAGAGCGTCTACTGGATCAACCTGGGCGGCGGCACGATCTCGAAGACCGCGAAGTAATCATCGCCCGCCAGCGCTTTGGCGCTTAGCGACGACGTCATCGACCGCGACC
>JAYVXK010000059.1:0-8923 GCA_043785265.1 Myxococcales bacterium
GAAGACCCCGACCACTTGAGCGAGATTCGTCCGCTCGTCGACCCGCGCCGCAAGCTGATGTTGGCAGTTCTGGCAGCCGCATTGCTCGTGGGTGTCGTCCTCGTCCTCCTGCTCCGAACCCCAGCCTCGCCACCAGACGCGACTTCCGCTTCGGCGTCAGTCTCGGCTGGCCCTGAGCAAGTGCCCGCTCCTCCCTCGATCCCGGCAGTGGTAGTTCCCCCGCCGCGACCCCAGGTCGCCGCCCCCAATCAAGTGAAAGCCCCGGCGCCACCACGGTCAGCCTCTCGTGTCATCGTCGCTGCGCCCCCAAAAGCAAAAGACTGCGCTCAGCCCTTTACGATCGACAGTAGCGGTATCAAGCACATCAAGCCGGAGTGCATGTGAGGCGCGCGACGTCGCTTCTTTCGGCAGTGGTCTTGTTCGGTACGACGACCGCCCTCGCCGACGAGAGCACCAAGGCATGCACCGAGAGCTTCGAGCAGACGCAGTACCTCCAAAAGGACAACAAGATTCGCGCCGCGCGTGAGCAAGCGAACATTTGTGCGCGTGAGGTGTGTCCCAAGTTCGTGCGAGACGAGTGCACGAAATGGATCTCCAATCTCGAAGCGACGCAGCCGACCGTGGTGATTTCTGCGCACGACGACAAGGGCGCAGATCTGGTCGATGTGCGCGTGGACGTGGATGGGACTCTGCTCCAATCGCAAGTCAGTGGCACCGCCGTCGCAATCGATCCAGGGCCTCACACGTTGCGCTTCACGCGCGAGGGCCAAACTCCAATCGAGCAGAAGGTCGTCATCCGCGTGACTGAGAAGAACCGCGTCGTCAAAGTGGACTTCCCAGCCTCCGGCGCTGTTGCGACTACAACAGAGACTTCCCAGCCTTCCTCTTCTTCCCCTCGCGGCCCGCTCTGGCCTGGGCTGGTTGTCGCCGGCGTCGGTCTCGTCTCGATTGCTGCATCGATCGGCATCGGCGTCTCGGCCAAGAACGCCGCCGACGATCTTCAGAAGACCTGCGCGCCGCGGTGCTCTCACGACGACGTCAGCGCGATCGACACCAAAGTCATCGTGTCGGATGTCTTGTTCGGTGTGGGTCTGGTCGCCGCCGGAGTCGCGACTTGGCTGTTCATCGCACGACCCGGCGGGCATGACGATTCGCACACAGCATTCTCGATCGCACCAACCCGAGGCGGCGCCGCCGCGAGCCTGAGACTGTCGTTTTAGCCACTCAGAAGACTAAAACACCTCCCAGCTTGCGAGCTCTTTGCCGAGCGTGAAAAAGTGGATCGCGATCACCTTCGCCATCGCCCCTTCGACTTGGTAGTTGGTAAGGCAGGTGCGGTCAAAGAGCTGAACGCCAGTCATCGAGACACGTCCGTCGCCTGCTAGTCCACTCGCTTCCACTTCACACTGGATCTCATCGGTCGGCTCGCCTTCGGGGCCCGAGTTGTAGTGTACCGCGCGAAACGCGACCGCGATGGTGGTCATCCCGTCGCTCCACGAGACGCGGCCCCGTTTGCGGCCCAGCCAACCCGAGACGAACGCGTTGGTCTCGTTGACTTCGTCGAGGCGCAGGCCGTCGACGACCAGGCTCGCGTTGAACGGCACGTCGCGCCCTGGGCCGAGCTCTGCACAGAGCCCGCGAAGGATCCGAAGTGCGTGCGCAAGCGGTACGTGAACAGGCAGGATCCCACGCAAGGGCGGCGGACCAGGCGGACTGATCCACTTGAGCACGTGGGCCGGGGTTCTCTTTGGCGACGACACAGGCTGGTTCGGCGGATTGGTCGGAGGAGGCTCGATGGGCGGCTTCGGCGGCTCGGGGATTGTCGCATGCTGCGCCTCGACCCAGTCGCGGTCTTGCGCAAGGAGCGCCTCCCTGCACGCGCCTTGAATGAAAGATGGCGCGAGGCACTTGTCGCGAAGGACCGCCTTCACTCCGTCGCTCAAGATGGTGCCTCGCGCGAGCAGCCCAGGCAAAAGCTCAGTATAGGCGTGGCCGTAATGACTCTTCTGGAGGAGCTCGCCGAGATGCTCCTCTGCCCAGGCGCGATCGTGATCGAGCATCCACTTGAACACATGCCCCACAGTGGGTTCGTTGCTGGACGCTGCCGCGCGCACGATGCGCATGTCGAGCCGACCGAGGTGCTTTGCAAGATCGGCGATTGGCGCGCCGATGGCGATCGCATGAAACAGCGGGAGCGCCGGTCCGCCCGCGTCCAAGATTTGTCCGGAACTATCCAAGAACCAGTTCATGTCGAACTGCGCCACGTAGCCGAGCACACGCTCGACCTGGGGTCGCCGCAACACGAACGCGCGCAGCATCGGCTTCCATGGTTCTGCAGGGCGAAAGCGGCTGCCCAGCTGCGCGAGGACGATCATCGCGCGATCCTCGAGCGTGGCGGTCTCGTCGCGCATGTCGGGGCGCGGATCAGGAACGTCCACGAAGAGTTCCGCTCGGCTCCGAAGCGCTTCGTGCAGGTGCTCGCCGGCGGACCGCGCGTCCGCTTCATTCAACCAGTAAGGCGCGAGCTGCAGCGCGACCCATCGCAGGCGTGGATCGTGGTCGACGAATGCTTCACACGCCGCGCGCGCGAACTTCGGCTCCACCGACGTTCCCTCGAGAATCCGCATCACACGGCGGAGCCAGCGCATCGACGTGGAGCGGAGTCGCGACGGACTCGTGGCGCGCGTCACCGCGATGCGAAAGAGGTCGATGACATTCGTTTCGTCGGAAACCTCGACCCCATCGATCGTCGTCGGCAGATCGCGGACACGATGGCCGCCGCACTGCCAGGGCACACCAGCCTCGTCGTCGTTTGGAGCAAGCGCGGAAGGCACCGTCGCATCCCAGGTGGTGCAGGCGCAGTGGTACTTCCGCACGCTCTCGGCGTTGTCGTGCATCACCTTGGTGCCACAGGAAGTGCACACCACGTTGCTGCACGCGGGATTGGAAGTTTCGATGTCGTACTCACCGATAGAGTCTTCCGGTATCGGCACGTTGGGTGGTGCGACCAGCCAGCAATGACAACGTAGTGACATCGGCAGCCCTCAGGGGGACGGGACGGGGACGGGAACGGGAGCGGGGACGGAAACGGAAACGGGAGCGGGAACGGAGACGGGGACGGAAGCGGAAGCGGAAGCTGGAGAAGTCAGCCGTCGTTCTTCAATGTGAAGTGAAACGCGCTTCCGTCTCCGACCGCACTGGTCACTCCGATCTTCCCGCCGTGCGCCTCGACCAGTCCCTTGGCGATCGCGAGCCCAAGACCAGTCCCCTTGTGTCGCGCTTCGGGGGCTTGCCAGAATCGCTCGAACAAGAATGGGAGCTGATCCTTCGGAATTCCCGGCCCAGTGTCGCGCACCTCGAACCGCGTGTCCGGTCCGACGACTGTCGCAGACAGCATCACGACGCCTTCGGCCGGTGTGAACTTGATCGCGTTGCTCACCAGATTGGCGAGCACCTGGAGCACTCTGCCTCGGTCGCAGCGGACGGCGCTTTCGACAGTGCGTTCGATTCGAAGCTGCGTGCCCTTGAGGTTGGCGACAGGCAGTCCTTGAGCGAGCGCCTCTTCGAGAAGACTGGTCGCCCGCTCTCTGCCCAGGGTCAGCGGAAGTCTGGCTGCTTCGACGCGCGACAGGTCTTGCAGGTCAGTTATCAAACGCGTCATCGTGGCGACTGCCCGATCGACACGCGCGAGATGTTTCTTGAGCGAAGCCTGGTCCAAGCCATCCGACAGCTCCTCGTCGACCAGGGTCGTCGTGCCTGCGATGGTGCTCAGCGGATTGCGCAGTTCGTGCAGCACGACAGCCACGGCTTCTTCGCGGCTGTTGCGAACCGCTTCGTCATGACTGCGTGTGAACTCTGCCACCGCCTCCGAAATCCCAAGGTTGACTACGTCCGCAAACTGATTGAATTCGACGAGGCCAACATCGAGACCATGCTCGAGGATCAACGCCAGGATGCAGTCGCGGAGCACGCCATATTCGCGCACCAGACTCTTCAGATCGTAGCCAACTGCCCAGCGTCCACTTCCGTGAAGACGCGCCGACACGATCTCGATCGAGCGACTGTTCCGGATCGATTCGCCCTCGAGCCACTCGACGCATCCGTCGAGAAAGAGATTCATGTGATCGATGATCACTTTGCGCGTCGCACCCTCTGGCGGTAGATGCTGATCGCGCGCGGCGGCTACGAAGCGGTCGATGACCTCGCGACGTCGGTGTTGGAGGAGACCCGATAGAGCGCTCATGGGCAACGAACCCTACCGCGAACCGTGCGACTCCGTCACCCAGCCAAACCGGCAAGACCCCAACCGCTTCTTTTTCTCGATTTTCTTTCGAACCTTTTGCGTCGATCGGTTCCTTCATGATGTACCGAGAGCGCAACTTCGCGCGGAAAGGCTGTTATTGGCATGTTGATGGACTTCTTTCGAGACGGCGGTTGGGGCATGTATCCCACGACTCTCTTCGGCTTCCTCCTGATTGCCTCAGGCTTTCTCTACCTGTTCCGACCCGAGAGCCGATCGACTCCCATCGTGTTTTGCCTGGGGTTCATGACGATCGCGTCTGGCCTGCTTGGTACGTGCACGGGGCTGGTCACGACCTTCCGATACCTGCAAAACGTCCCCGCTTCGGACCAGCTCAAGATTGCGGCTCTTGGGTGCGCAGAGTCCACCAACAATTTGATCCTCGCGCTGTCGTTCGCGATTCTGGCCGCTCTTCCCACACTGGGCGGTGTGATTCGAACCATGCGCCGTCCGGCCGCCGCCTGATCCCATGTTGTCGGACGAAGCACTTTACGCGACGCTCGTCGGAGGCGACACCACCTCCTTCGACGAGCTGTATCGTCGCTACGAGGGCAGTCTCTTTGGTTTCATCTTGAAGCAACTCGGTGACCGAAGCGAAGCCGAAGACGTCTTTCACGAGGCGTTCTTGGCTGTACTTCGAGAGCGACGCACCGAGAGAGAAATCGCGAGTTTCAAAGCTTGGATCTTTCAGGTCGCGCGCAACCTCTGCCTCAATCGCATCCGGTCTAGGGCACGCGCAGCCAAAGCGATCGATGCCGATGCCCAGTCAATGACGACCCCAGAGCATCCCGAGAGTCTGCTCGCCGCGAGCCAAGCACCTGCAGCACTGAAGCGTGCGGTCGAACGACTTCCAGAACCGCTCGCGAATCTCTACCAGCTGCGCACCTCTGGTCTGTCTTACGACGAGATCGCCCAGATATTGGAAGTACCGCTCGGGACGGTGAAGTCTCGCATGCACGAGATGGTCGAGCGACTGAGAAAGGAGATCCAACCATGGACTGCGAGCTGATCCAGATCGATCTGGTGTCCTATCACTTCGGAGTGATCGAACAAGACGCGCGACTGCTCGTGGAGCAGCACCTCGCCCAGTGTTCGCGTTGTCTGCAAGACTTCATCGCACTCAAGCGCGCGATCGAGACAGCCCCCGACGCACGCCCATCTCCGATGGCGAAAGCGCGACTCCGCAAAGCCGTCATGCAAGAGGTCTCTCCACGTCACGCACGCGTCGTGTGGTCTTGGTGGGAGCGCCCGCTCGCAGCCGCATTCGCAAGCGCCGCTGTTTTTGCGGCGATTGTGACGGTGCATGCCGTGGGCACGAGTCAGGGTGCGGCGCCGCGTGGCTGGGTCGCAAGCAGCGGGACGAACAGCAGCAGTCCGTAGTCAATCAAGCCCGTCCCCGTCCGCCGTCCCCGCACCCGCACCCGTCCCGCACTGGTTCCCGTTCCCGTCCCCGTCCCAGTCCCCGTTCCGGGATCCGAACTAGCTGTGATGGTAGGCCCGTTCTCCGTGTAGCGCCTCGTCGAGGCCCGCTTCCTCGTGCGCGTCTTCCACTTTCACTGCGGTGACCTTGTCGATCAACCACAGCATTCCGTAGGTGAAGGCGAATGCCCAGGCAGCCGCCCCAGCCACTGCCGCGCACTGCTTCAAGAAGAAGGTCGATCCCCCGAGAGCGAGTCCGTCCGTGCCGGCTGGGTTGTAGGCTTTCGAGGCGAACACGCCGAGCAGGATGGTGCCGATCATTCCACCGACACCGTGGACGCCCCACACGTCGAGTGCGTCGTCCCAGCCACGGCTGGCTTTGAACGCGCATGCATAGAAACAGATCGCCCCTGCAGCCACACCAATGATCAGAGCGGAGGTGGGCGACACAAAACCTGAAGCGGGAGTCACTGTCGCGAGACCCGCCACGGCGCCAGTCAAGAAGCCGACGAACTTGGGCTTCTTCTCTCGACGCCACTCGATGACCAGCCACGTCATGCCTGCGGCAGCTGCTGCGACGTGCGTGTTGAGGAAGGCGACTGCAGTCACACCGTCGACTCCGTTTTCACTCCCTGCGTTGAAGCCGTACCAGCCAAACCACAACAGGCCGGTGCCGAGTGCGACGAACGGGATGTTGTGTGGAGCGTTCTCTTTGACCTTCCGCTTGCCAACATAGAGGACTGCGGACAGCGCAGCGATGCCGGCGATCGTGTGCACGACAATCCCGCCTGCGAAGTCGAGCACTCCCCACTTCTGAAGAATGCCACCGCCCCAGACCATGTGAACGAAGGGGAAGTAGACCAGAAACAGCCAGAGGGTCAGAAAGATCATGTACGCCTTGAACGTGACGCGATTGATGAACGCGCCTGTAATCAAGGCTGGCGTGATGATCGCAAACATCATCTGGAAGACGACGAACACGAACATGGGGACACTGGGATTCGGCGAGGGAGTGTCCAACGTGATGCCGTGGAGCATCGCCTGATCGAAGTTGCCGATGACGCCGCCCGTGTCACCCGAGAAGCACAAGGAGTAGCCGCAGGCGATCCAGAGGAGTGTGGTCCATCCCATCGACACGAAGCTCTGAAACATGATCGCGCCTACGTTCTTGTGGCCGACGAGGCCGCCGTAGAAGAAGGCGAGGGCGGGGGTCATCAGCAAGACGAGTGCGCTTGCGACGAGCATGAAGGCAGTGTTGCCCGTGTCGATGTGAAGCATGACGTGGTCTCCCCCGGATGAGTGGAGGTTGAGCTTAGGGGAGAGGGGTGCGCGGCTCCAAGTTTCTAGATGCCGTCGTTGACCGAGTACACGTCTCTTCGCGCGAGTTGGGGCCCCTCCAGCCCGAGCGGACCGCACGTCCTCGCGCAGAGAGGCTGCGCCATCGGGAGATCCGTTGAGTCACTGGAGTCGCAGCCTCTCTGCGCTTGCGGGCGAGCGGTCCGGTCGGGCTTCCTCCCCACGGCGTCGGCTTCGCCGCCGCGCGGGGAGGAGTCGGAGGCTGGGACTCGGGAGCGGCCCGAAGAGGACTCCTTAGGTCTAGGAGGTGGACACTTAGGTTTGGGTGGGGGCTTCGCGTCGGGTGGTCTGTGAGATAGACTCCCCGCTCGCTCTTTGCTCTGGTGCCTCTCGCTCGGCACATGAGGCGTGTGCCTACTGCTTCGGAGCATGTGCTCTGGGAGGCGCTGAGAAACAGGCGTTTGGATGGCGTGAAGTTTCGTCGACAGCATCCAGCTGGTCGCTACATCGTCGACTTCTATGCAGCATCGCACCGGCTCGTCGTCGAAGTCGATGGCTGCGTGCATGACAGCGAGCTTGTCGCACGGCGCGATGCGCTTCGACAGGACGAGCTGGTCGGGCTCTACGATCTAAGAGTCGTTCGCGTGAGCGCTGATGTCGTGCTCGAGAATCTCGCCGCGGCTCTCGCGGACATTCGCCACGCGCTCGTTCGCGGCCCTTAGGTCCAGCACTTCACACGTTAACGAGGATAGGGCGAGGAGACCGTCGACAGTCTCCTCGCCCTCGTCCTTCATTTCACCATCAGCGTGCTCGCGCCATTGCTGGCGACGACTCCACCGTTGGTGACCGGCGCACCATGAATGTGCGCCTTCTGCTCCGGACCCATCGTGTGTCGCGCCTCGCGTGTTGCGCGGCGTTTCTGCACGGCTTGGGCTTTCGC
Source organism: Myxococcales bacterium (assembly GCA_043785265.1). Taxonomy (GTDB): domain Bacteria; phylum Myxococcota_A; class Polyangia; order Polyangiales; family Polyangiaceae; genus JANYHY01. Next base: position 7,956 of record JAYVXK010000059.1, read on the forward strand.
TTCGGCGCTCTTCTTCGCCGCGCGACGCGGGGCGAATCCGAACTCGCCGTACTCCGTGCTCTCGTCTCCCGCCGCGATGGCGACGATCGATTTGAGCGCTTCGTAGAAGGCGGTTGCCTCTGCTTCTGCATCGCGTTGCTCTTTCAGCGCCGCGTGAGTCGAGGCTCGCGCAGCGTCCAGAGCGGCCACGGTGTCGAGCGCGCGTTGAAAGACGGCTTGAAGAGTCTTTCCCGTGTGCGTGACACCGTTCACGATGACGGTCCGCTTTGCGAAGTACTTGCCAATGGCGGCGAGGACTTTGCGATCGCGTGACTGTCGGTCAGATTTTTTCGTAAACATTTGTCTATCCTCCTTTCTGAAGGCGTCCTCAACCGAGAGCGGGCACCATGCTCGTGGGTCTCGGTTGTGTCTGCCTTGTGATTCCCTATCGACCGCGCGCGGAGGGAGTTGCGTCGGTTTTCGAAAAAAGATTGCGACGGGAAAATAGTCTCGAATTCGGGGGCGCCAAGGCGAAGTGGCGCGTGCGCTTGGTGTTTGCGAAGGACCCGCGGGTGAGATGCGGGGCTTGTCGTTGACGATCTCACGAGGTCCGGCATTGCCGTCGCGGAGATCGCGGTCACCGCGAGCGCGATCTCGATTCGCGTCGCGGAGTTCGCGATCAGTCGTGCAGACGATCGCGATCAGCCTGGCGAAGGTCGCGAACAGCGCGGCAGAGGTCGCGATCAGCGTGGCGGAGATCGCGATCAGCGTGGGAGAGATCGCGATCGACGTGAGAGCGATCGTGATCAAGCTGGCGGAGATCAAGATCAGCGCAGCGGAGGTTGCGATCAGAGTGGGAAGAGATCGCGATCAGCGTGGGAAGAGATCGCGATCAGCGTGGCAGAGATCGCGATCGCGATCAGCGTGGAGGCACCTGATGGCCCGCGCAGCAGCCTGAACTGCGTCACGCTAGTTCGGCGTCGCTGAAC
>JAYVXK010000060.1:0-2711 GCA_043785265.1 Myxococcales bacterium
CAGAACGTGAATCTCACCTTCGCCCGACTGTGGTTGGTCGATGCGCTTGATGAACTCCAGAATCCTTAGGTAGGCACGCTCGCTCGCCACGATGACGACAGCGTTCGAGCGATCGTCTGCGACCACCTTGGCCACGTGACCATCTGCGCCGCCAGCAGCGACGCCTGCCTTGCTTTTGTCTGCGCCGCCGCCTTTGAGATCGAACAAGTCGTTGATGCGGCTCGCGACATCCGAAGCCTGCGCATAGTGCAAGGGTTCGATCCACATCGAATCGCCCGTGGCGCCGACATCGACCTCTTCGACGATTTGCATCATGCGTCGAATGTTGGAGCCCGTGTCCGTCATGATCAGGAGGTTGCCACCCGGATAAACCGTGATGTCTCCATCCTTGGATTTGAAGTGACTAAGGACGTTGGCTACTTCGTCCACGCCCGCATGCTGCAGTCGATGCAGGCGAGTGACATACCGGTCCTCTGCGGGAGCAGATTGACCAGGGTCATAAGTAGGAGTCGTTTGCGAAGCGATGCCACCGGTCTCGATGATCTTGAGAAAGCGTCCATGAGGGACCACCGTCAGGCCGTTGGTCTCGAGGATGGACAAGAAGGCTTGATATGCCTCTGCAACCGTCACTTTTTCAGGCGAAAACACGCTCGCTTTGATGTTGCGAATCTTGCCGCCGAAAATGAACCGCTTGCCAGTGAGCTGACCAATCACGCGCACCAACTCGGGCAGGTCTGCGTCCTCGAGAGAGAACGCGACCTTGTAGTTGGGACTGCGAGGTTCGAACTCCAACTGCTCGAACTGAGGCAGAGTACTGGTATCGCCAGAGGCCTTCCCATTGGGGCCGACCACAGGTCCTGTCCCACCAGCCGCGGGCTTACCCGTACCTGTACCCGTGCCCGTACCTGCTCCGCCAGACGCGCCAGACGAATTCGGTGCGCCTGGTCCGCCCATTGGAGGAGCGGTGACTGGCGCCAATCCTCCCGCGCCTGCGGTGCCACCACCTCCTTGACCTGGAGAGGCAAAGAGCGGGTGCAGTTGACGAGGCTGAATGTCGTCTTGTGCAAACACTCCTTTGGTTGCAAGCAAGCCGAGCAGCGCCCAAGGCACGACATGCGCAAAACGATGTCGCGGGAGTCGAAGATGCATTTTCGGGTTCTGGCTCATTTGATGTTGTAATCGAGGTTCTGGTTCGCGCCGCGGCGATTGACTTGGATGGTCAAGTGATCGGCCGTGCGCAGACGTGCGTAGGCTTCGAGTGCCTTTTCTGGACTGGTCATGTCGAACCCGTTGATGGTCTGCAAGCGATCTCCATTTTCCATACCGAGCACACCGAGCAGCGTGTCTGGGCGCACTCCATACAGACGAATGCCGACCATCTTGCCGTTTTCTTGCTCGGGAACGATGCGCGCTTGTTTCATCAATTCGGCCTGATTTTCGAGGATTTTGTCGACGACACCGCGATCGACGTTGAACTCGTTGGCGCTGATCCTCACGATGCCCTTGGTGATCGACGGGTCGATCGGAGGCGCACCGCCAGCAGGGATTGGCGCAGGCGCAGCGGTGACGATGGGGGCCGCGGGGATCGGCGTGCCTGGAGAGAACATTCTCGCTTGGCAAAGTTGACCGCCGGTGGTCATCCACACGCGGTCCCAACCAATGTGCTTCACCGCTTTGCCGCTCAACTCACCACCACGTCGAAGCAGCACGCTCTTGGGATCATTGGTGGCTTGGAGCGCTGCAAACGACCAGTCCGGATCGGACGACGCCGCGATGACCAAAACCTTGATTCCGTCGCACACGGGTGCGTTCATTGGATCACTGAGATCGACTGGCATCGCGATCGGTTGATCGTCCACTACGCGAGCGTTGAGCGGACCCGTCTGTGAGTCGAACGGATTGCGAGAGAGGATCTGGTCAGCGCTCGTCGCGTGTTGACTGACTGCAGTCGTGTCTGGAGCCGCGTGGCTGATCATGGGTGGCTGCGCGAGCGACTTGTCGTCGGCCGCCATGCTGATGCCCACCACCTGGACAAAGCCACGTGCGCCAAAGAGCGCAGCGAGACCGATGGCCAGTAGAGTCACCGCCCAAAAGTGTCGTTTGAGGAGCTGATCAATCGCCATCAGAGGAGTGCTCTAGCCAGGCCCGTGCCACTCATGAAACAGGCTCTTTTTAGGGCTCAATTTCGCCTTCTCGGTCGCGCGAAAGACAGGTTGGCCCGAGGGTTCAACACGCAGCCAGGTTCGCGACAAAGTGACAACCGCGACGAGCCACGGGTTTTGGTCAGCGCAGCTCCGGATCTGCGATGCCGTCGAGCTTGCGATAAATCGTGCGCGTCGAGATGCCGAGCAGCTGAGCCGCGAGCACCTTGTCGCCTTTCGTGTGGCGCAGTGTCTCCTTGATGACCCGCAACTCGATGTCGTCGAGCGTCGTGCCGACGTCGAACGTCCACGAACTCTTCGCCTCCGGTGCCGCGTTCACGATCGCGTCTGGCAGGTCTTGTTCAGAGAGAGTGTCTCCTCGCGAGAGCACCACCGCGCGCTCGATCACATTCTCCAGCTCTCTCACGTTGCCGGGCCACGCGTAGTCCAGGAGTCGCTCCATCGCCCCGCGCGTGGGTGTCATTCGCGGTTTGCCATTCTTGGCGGCGTACATGCCAAGGAAGTGATCGACCAACAACGGGATGTCTTCGCGACGAGACCTAAGGGGTG
>JAYVXK010000061.1:0-8921 GCA_043785265.1 Myxococcales bacterium
GATCTCGAACAGCTGGGTGCGGCGGTCGACCAAGAGGTCGTCGTCGAGTTCTCTCATCCCCTATGTGGAGACTGTCAGGACCTCCAGCGCAAGCTCCACGGCAACGGCGAGAACGTCGTTATAGTGGATGTTTCTCGGCGGAGAGACCTTGCCGAAAAGTATGGAGTCGTGTTCGTTCCGTCTGCGTTTCGCATCGCTCCCGGCGGTCGCGTTCTAGAACGCCTCGCTTGACCCAGCGATCAGAGACGCCCCTTGCGGGGACGCGGCACGCCGAGTTTGTCGAGCTTGTAGATGAGGGTGCGCCGCGCGATCCCCAGCGAAGCGGCTGCAGCGCGCTGATTGCCCGCGTGCTGCTCGAGCGCGTGGACGATCCGCGCACGCTCGGTGTCGGAATCGCCCGATGGATTCGTCACGGCCGCGTTCGTGTTCGGTGTGATGGCGCGCGTGATGTCCGTCGCGGAAAACGCCGCGCGTTCGGGATCCGCGAGGAGCAAGGCACGCATCATCACGCTCCCGAGTTCACGAACATTGCCTGGCCACGTGTGCGAGAGCAGCGCTTCTTGTGCCTCGGCTGAAAGCTCGGGCACCGAACGCGATCGGTCCGCGCCGGCCTTCGCCAGCAGCCGCTGCGCAAGCGCGACGATCTCCAGGCGACGATCACGCAGCGGTGGGACGTGCAACGGAAACGCGCTCAACCGGAAGTAAAGATCCGAACGGAACGCGCCGCGAGCCGCTTCAGCCGCGAGATCTCGGTTGGTCGCCGCAACGATGCGCACGTCCGCGTTCCGTGCGATGCGACCCCCGACACGAATCACACGCCTGTCCTCCAGCACGCGGAGCAGTTTGGGCTGCATGTCGAGAGGCAGCTCGCCCACCTCATCGAAGAACAACGTCCCACCGTTTGCCTGTTCGAACAGCCCCTCGCGCTCTGCAGTCGCGCCGGTGAAAGACCCTTTCTCATGTCCGAACAGCACGCTCTCGAACAACAAAGGAGAGAGAGCCGCCGCATGCACGGGCACGAATGGCCCCTCGCGTCGTGTCGAGTGGGTGTGAAGGAATCGCGCGATCACCTCTTTGCCTACGCCCGTTTCGCCGCTCAAGAGCACCGTGATGTCGTCCTTGGCCAGCTTTTCGGCTGTCTCGAGGACCGACTCCATCAATCCAATCGGCGACAGGAGCGCCGAGTCTTCGCTCGCGGTCGATCGCGCGTTGCCGACCCGCATCACGTCCAAAAGCAGCATCACATTTCCGGCTCGGATCACGGACCCTGCGGCGATTGGCGTGCGCACGTTGGGTGGCAGTCGGTGGGTTCCTACGAACGTCCCGTTCTTGCTTCCGCAATCGGTGATCATTTGTGGCGTCCCTGGAGAGATCGAGAAGTGAACGCGTGAGAGCGAGTCATCGTCCACGCGGAGTTCGCACGACGGATCTCGGCCAACCCGCAGCGTGCGATCGAGAGCCATGGCGGCTCTTCCGCCGTCGACCACCAAGAGAGCGAGTTGCCCAACGCGATCGTCGAGCGGCGCGGTTTCGTGAATCGTCTTACGGCGGCTCAACGGGCCTCCGCGAGTCGCCGAAGCGCACGGTGCTCGGAGATGTTCTGTAGGAACGTGCGGCGCGCTCCTCGTGGTGTGAACGTGGACGCCTGCGCCTGTAGTTTGTGCCACGCCGCGCATGCGCTCTCCGTGGCGGCCTGAGTGTCCCCGCACGCCAAGTTGGCCCGCGCAAACACCAGGTGCGCGAGCGATTCTCCTGCCTCCACCGGGCCAGCGTCGACTAGCGCCGCACACGCCTTCTGCACGCTGACGAGCGCTTCGGCGGCCTGTCGTTTTTCGAGGAGCACTTCTCCAAGCGTAGCGAAGAGCAACGGTACAAGGCTACCTACGCCGCCGCCGTGCTCGACGCCCTCTCTCGCATCACTCTCCGCGGACTCGAAATCTCCAGAAGCGAGGCGCATGCGCGCACGGTACGCCAGGCTCGCAGCCAGGAAACGTACATCTCCTTGCCGCCGCAGCGAGTCGATCGCGGCGCTCTCGACGGCGATCGCGCTTTTTAATTTGCCCCTGCGCGCGAGCACTTCGCCCAAGTTGTGATCGACTAGGGTGACGAGGGTTGGACTGATTGACCGCATGGCTCGTGTCCGCGTCTTGACTAAAACATGCTCCGCACGCGCGTAGTCGCCGAGCTGCGCATACGCGAAGCCGACCGCAGCGCTGTAGAGAATCGCGCTACGCTCATCGCCGATCTCGTCGAAGGCACGCGCGCTTTGTTCGAGCAGTCGTGCGTGTTCGTCGAGCCTACCGTCATAGAGCGATTCGTACACGAGCGCACCCGGTGACAACCCGCGTCGACCTGCGTCCGGCTTGCCACGCGCGTTGGTCGTGGTCGCCCGAAAAAGAGCTACGAGTTCGCGCGCGTCGCTGCGCCGACCGTGATGAAACAGCTGGACAGCCGTGCGCGAGCAAGCGCGATCCCACGCCGTCGCCGCTTCGGTAGAAGGCTCCGCACGCAACGCGGATGCGACGGCCAATACCTCGTTGGGATCTCCTAGCTTGCCTGCCGCCGTTGCGCGCTCTCCGAGCGCCTCGCACCACGCGACACTACCCACGGGTAAAGACGCGAGCGCGCGGCGCGCCGCCATCGACGCATCCGCGTGGCGGCCCTGCCATCGAAGCACCTGCGCTCGGACCACATCGAGCAGCGCCGACAAGAGCGTTCGCACCGTACCGCTCACGACTGATGCGAGTTGCGCATCTGCAAGAGACAAAAGCGTGCTCGCCTGCTCGAGATCGCCGCCTTCTTGCGCGCTTTGGGCGGCGCGCCAAGCATAATAGGCAGCGCGCAAGGGCTGCCGTGCATCGGCGAAGTGACGAGCAATCGCCGCGTTCGCGCGCGGGTGCCGAGCCGCGATCCACGCGCCGATGCGATAATTGAGAGAGGGCCACGACGCCTCGACGGCGAGCTTGCGATAGTGTTGCTGCGCGCTCGTGTCGACGAAGCGCCACGTCGTGCCGAACGGATCGGGGACGACAATTCCTGCGGTGGTCCAGCGCTCCAGTGCGTCATGGATCTCCTCGCGCGAAGCATCGATCGTGGCCACGAGGTCGTCGCGCTCGAATGGCGTGTGCCACATCGAGGCCTGCGCGAGCAGCGTATCGTTCGGTGTCGGAGCGAGGCGGCGCGCAGGCACATCAATCACCCGAGCCGGTCCGGCAAAGGCGCCGTCTTCGAGCACCACCACAGCATCGCGCGACGTGTGCAGCAACGCATCGAGCACCCTCGTGCTCGCGGGATCAATCCCCACCGCGATCGAAACCACAGGTCGCGCGTGGCGAGACCTGCCGAGCACGAACAGGATCGCGTCTTGGCGAGAGCGCGCCAACGCATCAAAGTCTAGACGTCGCGCCCGCGATCCGAGTGGCGAGCCGATGAGTTCAGCGATGGTCTCCACATGACGCTCACCTACGCGCGATCGACGATGCCTTCGCAGCGCCAGCGCCACGTCACTGATTGGTGCTCGCTCTTGAATGCCGAGGCGTCGGCGCAGTTCAGGGATGAGCGCACCGTAGGGCTCTTCTGAAGCGCACGCCGTCGTCAAGAGTGCGCTTGTTTTTGCGAAGCGGCGCGTCGCGCTGTCGAGCGCCCGCCGAGCGCCAGGGCCGCGCAGCGCGATTCGCTCGCCCGGCGCCGCGCGATCGATCGCGATCATCACCGACTCCAACTCGGGCTCGACTTCTTCGACACTGGACTGTCGTTGACGAGTGGGGGTGCGTCTACCCGAAGGCCACGCGGGAAGCGTGCGCGCTTCCGGCTGTTTGGCCAACATGCATGCGATACGCGCAGCGAGCCAATCCGGCACGTTCGCGAGAGCGGGCGCTTCGTGAGCGAGCACGCGAAGGATCGTCGCATCACGCGTCTCCGCCTCGAAAGGAGATGCACCTGTCGCTGCCGCCACCAACAACGCGCCGAGCGAAAAGAGGTCGCTTCGGGAATCCGCGGGTCCCGCTGCGATCAAGCGTTCCGGCGCCACGTACGCGGCGGTCACGCGAGGGGATGTCGGTTCACCGATTGCGGCTGCAGTCTCGAAGTCGATGAGCACCGCGTTCTCGATCGAGCCTCGAGGCAACAGGACGTTGTCTGGCTTCAGATCACCGTGGACGAAGCCCGCTGCGGCGATGCGTGCGAGCACATCCTCGAGGCGCTTGGCCAACGCGATGAGTTCGCGCGCCGAGAGCGGAAGTCTTTCCATCCGCCGCGCGAGCGAGACCCCGTGCACGTGACCAAGCGCGATGGCGTCTACACCATGAACTTCCACGAGTCGCACCACGCCTGGTCCTTGCACCCGCGTGAGCGCGGCAAGTTCGCGGGCAAGCGGAGCGCAATCGTCGCGCGCTACTTTGATGACTGTCTTTCGGTGCGTGCGCCGGTGAATGCCCACGTAGATCACGTGGGCGCTCGTCTCGGTCAACACCCGTCGATCGCAATACGACCGCGCCCAAAGCTGTCGCGGAACTCCGTCTCGCTTGGCGCGTGGCCTCATCGGCCATCGTGTTTAGCCCATATGCATGGTGCCGCGCACCTCTCCTCACGGACGCGATGCGAAGAGCGGCGTACCTGTTGCCGCGGGATAGAACGCAAGCGCCCCCGCGTAACCGATGTCTGCGCTCGAGATCACGACGTCCGGTGCGGTGGGCGCGCCCCCGGTGGTCGTCACACCAAGCTGCGTCGCGTTGATGCGCGCGATCTTGCCCGCGGAGAAGGTGAGCCACATGCCTCCGCCTTCGTCGAGCGCCATCCCATCGACGAGCGCGCCAACTCCGACGTTCACTTGTGTGGCGATGTTCACGGTGCTCACACCCGTGCCCGCAAGGTCGCTGCTCGCCACCTTGGAGATGGAGTCACCGGCAAAGTCGGAGACCCACAAGTTGCCGCTGCCATCGAACGCGAGCTGGTCTGCCGTGATGTTGTTGCCGCCAGCCACCACGGGTGACTTCAATGTGAACTTGGCGTTGGGCGTGGAGGCCGACGAATCGAGGGAGGCCTTCGCGAATCGCTCGAGCGTCTCATCTCCAACCCATAGGTTGCCCGCAGTGTCGAACGCGAGGCCGGTTGGGTTGGTGAAGCCAGCGAGTTTGACCGATGGAGTCGCGTTGCCGGTCGCCGCGAGCTGCGCGTTTGGAATGCGAAGCACGTTTTTACCGCAAGGGACGCTCATCCACAGGTCGCCGCCTGCATCGAAGGCGAGGCTGTTGGGTCCGGGCAAGCAGCCCAGGTCCTTGATGGTGATTGTCCTGTCAGGCGTCTTCGCTCCGCTGCTCGAAAATGCGCTCGCTGGATATCGAACGAGTGAGGCATCGCCTGTCGTCGGTCCAATCGCCCACAGGTTTCCGTCTTTGTCGAACGCGACGGAGCCGCCCCCCGGTCCGCTCGCGGTCACGGTCGCTGGCGGAGCGCCGCTCTGCGTGAGCAAAGCAGACGCGAACCCGAGCATGGAGCCATTGCCTCCGTTGCCATTGAGCGCCCAGAGTTTGTTGCTCGTCGGGATCGGCGCGTAGGTCACGTTCACGGTCGTGGTCTGACCGTTGCTCACGCATGCCGTGCTCGTGCTGACCGTCGCCTCGTACACAGTGCGAACCAACGGGTCGGGTTGGATGTATCGCGGCGCCTTGACGACAAAGTTGCCTGCATCGGCTGGGGTGATCGTTTGCGTTGCGTCGACTGTGATCAGTTTGCCGTTCGGTCCGGTCACGCCGACGTTCGCCTTTGAAGAGGCCGGCAGCCCCGTCACGTTGATGACGAGAGTTCCAGTTCCAGTGGTCGCGCACGCGGGAGGAGCATCAGCTCCAGCATCCACCGTTGAACCGCCGGAGCCTCCGCACGCGATGAGCACGAGCGCGAATGAGCAACCAAGACCAATACGACTATTCCAATTCATGAAAGCACCCTCCTATGGGTTGCTAACCAATAGCAGGGGAGGTGCCAAGCAAAAACTGGGTGATTGCAGCCGCGAATCCAGCGCGTCGGGGTTCGAGTTGCACATCGAGTGCAAGGGCGCGTTGCGCATCGAGTGCAATCGCAGAACAAGAGATCGCGACCGCTGATGTGAGCGGGCCTCGCTTTTCGTGCACCCATCAGTGATGGCCTCGAGTGGTAGGGTGATGTGCATGGTTCGTTGGCTCTGCGTTTCCGTTCTCGTCGCGTGTGGTGCCGCCACGGCCCCCGACATGGTCGTGTTGCCGCCGCAATCTTCGGCGACCGCCGACCCGCCAAACAGTGTGACCATCACGGTCGGTCAGCCGCTCGCTTGCGTACCCAGTGAGCGTGGGCATGGCGACGCCATCGTGATGATTCCGCACGCGCCCAACGAGCTGTCGCCCACTCCCGGTCAAATGACCGAGCAAGCCGCGCAGGCCAAGCGGTTGTTCGATTCCGAGAAGTGGGCCGCTGCCGCTGTGGCCCTCGCGCATGTCGCGAGCGGTGAGTCGGGGGATGACGAAGGCAACAAGCAACTCGCGCAGTACCATCTCGGCATCGCGCAGTTTCGGGAGCACTTCTTCGATGCGGCGCTCGCGACATTTGCCGACATCGCCAAGGATCGCCTTCATCTCAAATGGGAGGTGTCAGTGCTTTGGGCAACGAAGCTTGCCGAGACTGACTTCCCGCACCGCGCTCACGCCATCGATCTCATGGCAGTACTCGCTGCGCCGCAGTGTCGTGGAGAGAGCGATCCATTCAACAACGTCAACCAGATCCACTTGCGTTCGGAAATCTTTTTCCTAGGGGGTCGAGGCGCTCTTCGCGCGGGAGATGATGCCCTCGCTCGCGCCTGCTTTTCGCGCCTTCCACCGAACGACGAGTATCGTGGGCTCGCCAACGGCTGCCATTGACTCGCCGCTCGGTGCAACAATTGACACATCCACTGGCAGAGATACGTTGAACCGGCGTTGCAGCATGTCGTTGTCACAAACGCGTTCGATCCACGGCAACTAAGAAAGAATCTCATGCAACAGCTGCCCCCTGGGTTCGTACCTCTTCCCCCCGCACCGAAGCCGGCCCGCGCGCAGCGAGGTACGTTACTCACCGTTCTGCTCGTACTGCTCACGCTTGGCGGCATCTTCGGGATTGGCGGTGCTCTCCTCGCGTACAGCGCAGTTGGTCATCTCGCGCCCGAGGGCACGCCGGTCGCTCAGATCGCTGAAGCACAGAGGGGCTATCTCTTTTCGGGGTTCTTTTCAGCGGGTCAATTCGGTTGCGCTTTTGGCATGTGGGGATGGAAAAAATGGGGCGCCTACGGTTTCGCGCTGATGAGCGTCCTGCTCCTCTTCGCTTCTGCGAAAACGGACCCGCACCACAACCCCAGCTACGGCAACCTCGTCTGGCTTCTTCTGGTGGCGGCGGCGGTCGTACCCAAGTGGAGTTCGTTCGAAGATTGACTGGGTGTTGTCCGTGAACACGAGATCGTTTCTGCGCGCCCGTCGCAAGCTGAGAGCGTCCGTACGAAACGCGCTCGAGCTCGTGCGCATGGGACGCCTCGGCGAAGAATATGGCGCGCCGTACGATGTCGTCGCGCAAGGACCCAATCACAAGCTGCGTCGGTACTCCACCGCCGACGCCGTGCCGTCGATTTTGCTCGTTCCGCCGCTCATGGTCACGGCCGAGGTCTACGATGTCGCGCCCGATGTATCCGCGGTCGTCGCGTTGGCTGCGACCGGTCTTGGCGTGTACGTCGTCGATTTTGGATCGCCCGAGCGCGAGCAGGGAGGCATGCGTCGTACGCTCGATGATCACGTGCGCGGCGTGGTCGCGTCGATCGCACGCGTGCGCGAGCTTTCTGGACACGACGTGCACATCGCCGGCTACTCGCAAGGCGGCATGTTCGCCTATCAAGCCGCGGCCTACCTCCGCACCAAAGGCGTGCGATCGATCGTGACGTTCGGCAGTCCAGTCGACGTCCATCGCAACCTGCCTGCAGTGCGTGGAGAAGTCGCTGGTGCGATCGCCGCCTTCATCGAGCCTGCAGTGCAAGGCTTGATGTCTCGACTCGAAGGTTTGCCTGGCGCGCTCACGAGCACGGCGTTCAAGCTGGTCTCCACACGCAAAGAGATCCAACAGCGCATCGAGTTCGTTCGACTCCTTCATGATCGGAGCGCGCTCGTCCGACGCGAAGCGCGACGACGATTTCTCGGTGGCGAAGGTTTCGTCGCTTGGCCCGGTCCTGCGTTTCGAGACTTCGCGCATGACTTTGTCGTTCACAATCGGCTGCTCTCTGGCGGCTTCGTCATCGACGGAAAGACCGTCACGCTCGCAGACATCACATGCCCAATCCTCTGTTTTTTTGGGTCCGCCGACGAGATCGCGAGTCCGGCCTCGGTACAAGCCGTGTCGCGTGCGGCGCCGTTGTCGGAGGTCTCGTTCGTCGAACTACCAGCAGGACACTTCGGCATGGTCGTTGGATCGCGCGCCATGAAGACCACGTGGCCGACGGTCGCGGAGTGGGTGCGTTACTGCGAAGGCGAAGGCGACAAGCCCGCGCTCTTGCGTGGTCGCGAAGGTCCAGTCGACTACGACCTCGAGATCGACGAAGACGCACAGGTCGATCTCGACTTGTTTCTGGGCTCCGTGGGTACTGCCGCAAAAGACATGCGTCGCCGCCTTGGTGACATGGCCGCGAGCGCCACTGACGCACTCGACGCGCTTCGCTTTCAAGAGCCGCGCTTGCGCCGACTCTCTCAGATCGGACCGAGCACGCCGATCAGTCCTGCGCGTGCGCTCGCGCAGCAGGCTGCCAAGACTCCCGACGCCACGTTCTTCTTGTGGCACGGCCGCGCCTTCTCTTATGCGTCGGCCGACACTCGGGTGACCAATGTCGCGCGCGGACTCTGGGAGTGTGGAATTCGTCCAGGTGATCGCGTCCTCGTGGT
>JAYVXK010000062.1:0-8904 GCA_043785265.1 Myxococcales bacterium
TCTTCGCGAGGTGGCAGGTTTGTGCGAGGGCAACCTGCGCGACATCGACGGCGCTGTCGCCGCGCTCAAGCAGTTGCTCGCGATCGATCGCTCGGACGAAAGTGCACGGCAAGCGCTCACTCGTATTTTGGAGAAGGCGCAACGTTGGCCCGATCTCGCAAACCTGCTCGAGCAAGAAGCAACCGCGGCGGGAGACATCGACACCAAGATCGCTCTCGAGAAAAAACTCGCGACGCTTCAAGAGCAAAAGCTGCGAGACTTTTCTGCGGCGGCCGAGGCGTGGTCTCGCATCGCAAGAATGACCCCCGAAGACGATCGCGCCGTGGCGACGGCCGCAAAGCTCTTCGAAAAGGCCGGTCAGATCGAGCAAGCCGCACAAGTGATCGCCGACAACGCGGCGACGATCGATGATCCGGTCGCGCGCGGACAACTGCTCGAACGCCTCGGTGAGTTGCGTGAGCAGATCAATGATCATGCTGGAGCGGGCGCGGCCTACGCGGACGCTGCCGAGTCCGTGAAGAGCGTGAAGTTGTGGGAAGCGGCCGAGCGCTGTTTCACGGCGGCGGAGCACTGGGATCGAGCGGGTGATGCGGCGGTTCAGCGAGGCCAAATCGCTGGAGAGCCGCGGCTCGAGGCCCAACACTATGCGCGCGCGGCAGATCACTTTTTCCGCGCGGGCCAAGAGACCTCCGCGATCGAGCGACTCGAACAAGCGACCGATCTCGATCCGAACGCGGACGAGTACACCGCTGCGCTCCAAGAGAAGTACGCCAATCAAGACGCGTGGGACAAGCTCATCGCGATGTTGTCCAAGCGTGGCGATCGCCTGACCGACAAGAGCAAACGCATCTCCGCTCGCCGCCAAGCCGCGAACTTGCTCGCGTCGAAAATCGGCGACAAAGAAGCCGCGCGCGAGCAGTGGCTCAAAGTGCTCGACGACGGCGACGACCGCGAAGCGCTCGAGAAACTCGTCGATTATGCGGTCGAGCGCGAAGATCACACCGAAGCGACCACGCTCCTTCGAAGGCTCGGTGGCATCGCGATCGACAATGCCGAAAAAGCGCGCGTTGCGCTACGCGAAGCAGAACTGCTGGCAGAAGGCGTCGGCGACGTCGACACGGCGATCGTCCGCTACGAATGGATCCTCTCGGAGCTGGATGCCACCTCACGACCTGCGCTCCAGGCGATCGCTGACCTGCAAGAGGCGCGCGAAAACTTCGCGCGAGCGACCGACGCTCTCGAACGCGAGTTGAAGTTGGTGGCCGATCCCCAAGAACGCGGCTCGATCGCGGGCCGCCTCTCGCGTCTTTATGAGAAGCTCGACGATCCAAAACAGGCGATTCGCGCGCTCGATATCTTGCGCAAAGCCGACCCAGAGGACTTCGACGCGCTCGCTCGCTTGTGCGATTTGTGCGAGCAGACCGAACAATGGGGGCGCGTAGCCGAATTGCTCGCGTCGCGAATCGAAGTCGAGGGCGACCAGGACGAAGCGAGCGCGATGACGCTCAAGCTCTCTGCCATTCTCGCCGACAGACTCGACCGCGGTGACGAAGCGCTCGCCGCCATGACTGAGCTCGCCGACCAAGCGGACCAACGCATGCGCATCGCGTATGTCGAACTCGGCGACCGGCTCGGGTGGAAAGGCATCGTCGCGGCGAAGCTCGTCGATTGGTGGTTTGACGCCAAAAATGGCCCAGATCGCACCACGGCACTGCGCGGAGCGTTTGATCGTTTCGCTGAGGTGGGTCGCCATCAAGACGCGGCACGAGTCGCGATCGAAATCATTCGTGCAAAGGGTGGCGACCGCGATCTCGCGACTCAGCTCGAGCAGCTCGCGACGAAGACGAACGACGGAGATGCGTTGTTCTTGGCGCAAGACCTCTTGCTCCGCGATCTCACGGGCATCGAGCGCGCGCTCGAGTTGGTGCGACAAGCCGAGACCCGCGCGCAAGCTGGCCAGCCGCGCTCGGAGGCGCTGGCGCACGGCGAGCAAAGTCTTGCGAGTGTGCCTGCCGCAGAAGTCGAGCCGCTCATCGAGCGACTCGCGGCGCTCGCTGACAAGTCGCAAGACGTGATCGATCTCTACGAGCGGCAAGTCTCGCGCTGCAAACAGCCTGCTGACCGCGTCCGCGCTCTCGCACGTGCAGCCCAAGTGGCGGCGGCCAAGGGATCGCTCGATCGCGCGCGAGTGTTTTTTGAACTCGCGCTCAGCGGGCTGCCTTCTGAAGACACCCTCGCACTCTTGCAGACGAACGCAGCAGACGGCGATCGCGCAACCGGCGGCGAAAAGCTCCGACGCGCTCTCTGCGCTGCGCTCGCGACAGGTGGCGGCGGTGCGCGTGACGGAGGTCGCACGCGTGGCACGTTGTTGCGACGAGCTGCCGGCATCGCGCACAAAGAGCTGCGCGACATCGATCAGGCGTTCGCGTGGATGGCAGACGCATTGGTTGCTCACGTCGATGTGTCGACCCTCACGGCGCTCGAAGAACTTGGCGTCGAGGTTGGTGACATCGCCAGAGCGGAGAACGCGATCACTCATGCACTCACAGAAGTGTTCGATGGACCGCTCGTTCGGCAGCTTTTGGCCTGTCGCGCGCGTATTCGTCGTGAGCGCCTCAATGATCGCGCGGGCGCGGCCAGCGATCTCAAGAAGCTCCACGATTTGTCACCGACAGATGCGGCCGTGATGGACGAACTGGCTGCTCTGCTCGTCGATCTCGGTGACTACCGAGGCATGGTGCAGTTGTACGAGGATCAAATCCTCCGCGGCAAAGACATGGCGACTCGCGCGGAACTCGCGCGCAAAGTCGCGCGCATGTGGGAAGAGCAATTGCAGGACCCCCGTGAAGCCGCCGACGCATGGCGCCGTGTCATGCGAATGAAAGCGGGCGACCCAGAAGCCACGAGCGGACTCGATCGAGCCAAGTCGAACATGCTGAAGAAGCCCGATCCAAACGCTGGGCCAGATCAGTACGCGCCGCCGAAAATGGCGCCGCCGCCCGCACCCATCAGCGCTCCCTCGCCGCCGGCGCCCATTAGCGCGCCACCGCCGCCCCCGCTTTCGGATCGACCTCAGCTGCCGACGGACACTGGCGAGATCGTTGCTGCGTTGATCGACACTTCCGAGACGCCCATCGGATCACCGCACAACTCCGATGCTCCGACCATGGCGGTCGCGCGCGAAGATGTCGAAGCGATCATCCGCGCAAGAGAGGCGGAGCACGCGGACCCCGCAAAGACGCCAGTGCCCGAAGAGAGCAACATGGACTTTTCGGACGAAACCATCGCGCGCCCATTTGTCGACGTTCCAACGCCGCAAAACACCGACGAAGAAGTCATGCTCGTCGACGACCTGGCGGAGATCATCGAAGAGGGCGAACCAGAAGTCGAAGAAGGCGAGCCCGAGGACAAACCTCGATCAGCTCCACCTCCGTTGCCCCCGCGACAGAACTAGCGTTCCCGTACGGCTTGATGTCAGCCAGAAGAGGTGTCCGCGATGCTCGTGTCAGGTACCGAGGTGTCGGGGACGCTCGTGTCGGGTTGAGCGCTCGTATCGGGTTGCGCGCCGGTGTCGGGTTGCTTGGCGCCATCGACTGGAGCGTCAGCACCGCCGTCGACAGGCTGAGGCGCTTCGAGGGCTGCATCTGGAATCGACACGATGCTGGAGATGTCAGTGGTGCAGATGGACTTGCCATTGATGGGGACGCACGCCAAACCCAGGTCGCAGTCGGTCGCGACGAAGCAGTCTCCACCTGCGCCCACGAGTTTTGCGCTGCCACACGCGACACCGAGGACCAGGGCGACGACAGCTAAGGGCACAAGCGAAGAGCGGCGCACGACGATAACGCTACTTGGCTCGGCAGGAAGGTCAAGTCAGGCGAGCACGACGAGCACATCGCCCTCGTTGACCGCTTGCCCCTCTTTGCAGACGATCTTCTCGACTTTGCCGGGCGCGGGCGCCTCTACGGGCATCTCCATCTTCATGGACTCGAGAATGACGCACGATTGTCCTTCGGTGACGTCGTCGCCTTCCTTCACCTCGATTTTCCAAACTGTTCCCGTGATGTGTGCGCAAACGTTCGTCGACATGGGCGCGGGACGTTAGCATGAGCCGAGCGGTCCGAGCCAAGGTCAAGCAGCGAGCCTGTGTTCCAGTAGGGAGACAACGTTTTTATCCCAACGTTTTTCGAGGCGGCGCGTCCAGCAGAGCGCTTTGAGATGGCTGAACCAAAGAGAACATTTGCGAAGCCCGTGAAACCTCGGTACCTTTTGTTGTAGGTGTCGACCCTCGCTGAGAAGCGAGACGGCCACTGACACGAGAAGAGAAAGCCAATGGCGGAACAGAAAGAAAGCTCAGTCCTGTTTTCTCTGAAGGAGCTGATGTCCCTCGAAGAGGATCGCATCAAGCAGGAGGAGGACGCTCGCAAGCGCGCAGAGGATGCGGCATTGCAGGCGCGGCAGTCTGAAGAACGACGTCAACGCGCGGAAGAAGAAGCGCGCCTCAACGCCGTCGACGAGAAGCGTCGGCAAGAGGAGCAGCGTGGGCGCGAAGAGCAGGCACGCCTCGACGCCATCAAGCACGCAGAAGTCGAGCGAGCGCGACTCGAGACCGAGAACCGCGCACGGATGGAGACTCTCGCGCGGCAGCAACAGCACGAGAAAGAAATCGCCGTCCTCGGCCAAGACAAGAGCAAGAAGAACCTCAAGCTGATCGTCGGACTGACGATTGGTGCGTTGTTCCTCGTCGGCGGTGCCGCGGGTGTCGTCATCTACAACGCGAACCTGAAGCAACAGCAGCTGCAGGCCCAGATGAACGATCTGAACGCGCAGCTCGACAGCAACAACAAGAAAATGAACGACCTCAACGCGGATCTCGCCAACGCGAACGACCCGCAAAAGAAGGCCGAAATCGAGAAGAAGATGGCCGATCTGCAGGCCGCGAACTCGAAGTTGCAAACCGACATGAGCAAGAACGGTACGAAGTCGACCTACGTCAACCCTGGCGTCCAAGCGCCCGCGGTGCACAAGATTCAGTGCCACATGCTCGACGGGACCAAGGTCGCTACGTGCGCGCAGGGCGACTCACTTTGTTCGTGTGACTGACACAACGAACTAGTGCTGTCGGCTCATTCGTGAACAACACTGGCGCCACGCGCTCTGGGCGAGATCGGCTCATCGTCGCGCTCGACGTGCCTTCACTCGACGAGGCGCGCGCGCTTGCGCACCTCGTGGCACCAGAAGTTGGCATGCTCAAGGTGGGCTTGGAGCTCTTCCTCGAAGCAGGCCGAGACGCTGTGCGCTTGGGCGAGGAGGTCCATCGCCCGGTGTTTTTGGACCTCAAACTCCATGACATTCCAGAGACCGTAGAGCGCGCCGTGGCTCGCGCATGCGGCATGGGTGCAAAGCTGCTGACAGTGCATGCTTCCGGGGGCCGAGCCATGTTGCACCGCGCAGTGAAGCGTGCGGAGGCTGAAAACAGCGGGTTGCGGGTGATTGCCGTCACCGTACTGACGTCTCTGGACGACGCGGATCTCGTGGGCATGGGCATCTCGGCGAACGCGGAAGACCAGGCAACCCAGCTCGCGCGCTTGGCGTGGGACGCGGGCGTTCGTGCGTTCGTGTGTTCGCCACACGAAGTCCACGCGCTACGTGTGGAGCTGGGTCCGGACGCCATGTTGGTGACGCCTGGTGTACGACCTCACCCATCCGCCGACGACCAAAAGCGCGTGATGACGCCTCATCAAGCGATTGTCGCAGGGGCTGATATGGTCGTGGTGGGACGTCCAATTCGTGATGCGAAGGACCCTGCCAGCGTGGCACACGAGATCGCGCTCGAGCTCGAGAGAGGCGCAGCATGATTCGCAGCGGAGCCCCAAAGGAACGGGTGATTTGCGGCGTGCAGCCCGTGCGTGAAGCCATCGCCGCACACGGTGAGCGATTGATCCGCGTTCTGGTGTGGGAGCACGCAGACTCTCCGCAACTCGACGCGCTGGCTCGCTTCGCGACCGACCGCGGGGCGCGAACCGAGAGAGTTCCTCGCGCGGATCTCGATCGACTTGCGCGCGGCGCCAAGCATCAAGGCGCAGTCGCACTCGCTCCTCCGCTAGACGTACTCACGCTCGAAGGCATCGAGGTGAACGAAAAAACACTCATCGTCGCGCTCGACGAACTCGAGGATCCGCAGAATTTTGGGGCGATCGTGCGTTCTGCAGTCGCCATGGGAGCGACCGCAGTCATGTGGCCCGAGCATCGATCGGCGCCACTCTCGCCAGCGGTGTTTCGCGCATCAGCAGGCGCGGTCGAGCACGCTCGGCTCGTGTGTGTGCCTGGTCTACCTAACGCGCTCAACGACTTGAAGGCCGCCGGCGCGCGCATCGTCGGGCTCGACGCCAATGGTGCGACGCCGATCGACAAGACCGAGTTGGCAGGGCCGGTCGTGCTCGTGGTGGGCGCAGAAGGCAAAGGACTCCGCAAGACCGTGCGTGCGACGTGCGACGTCGTCGCGAGGCTGCCGATGGCGGGACCCATCGCGTCGCTGAACGCGTCAGTCTCTGCGGCGATCGCCTTGTACGAAGCCCGCCGTCAACGCGGCGACTGATCGAACTAGACGGGTGGCGCTCTGCGCGACAACGGCGCTGAATCAGCTGGTCGTAACGGCTTGAGAGTCTCCGACACAGACGAAGCGAGTTTGGCCTCCACGTCGCGCGGGAGCAGTGATCCGGCTTGAAATAGCCCGAATCCGATGTAGTCGTGCAGCAACTGGATGAGCCACGCGTCTGGATCATCGCCGGCAAGTGACGCGAGATTTCTCTCCACGCGGTCTGGACGAAATGAGCCGTCGGGTAGTGGGCCTGCGCCTTGAAAGAGCGGATCGTAAACGCCACCTCCCGTGGCAAAACGCGCAAGGCCATCGCGCAGATCAGCGCCCTTCCCTGCCGCATCGCACTTGGCGTGGATCTCGATGAGCGCAGGATTGAAGCCCTCCATGATCGTCTGCGCACCTTGCGGACGCGGCGCGACCACAGTGACAAAGCCTCCGCTGGCAAGTTGGAATACCGCGCGAGTGACCTCGAATTCGAGCAACCCAAGCCTGCGTCCGATTTGCGCGATGCTCCGTTTGCCGTCGCACTCCGCGAGCACTTTGACCAGATCATCTGGAGGCTTTTTTGCGCTGTCGCGCGTCGTCGGGATGTATTGTTCGTTCGGGATGCGCTCGCGGAAGAAGCGCATTTCGTCCATGCGCCGCGCACCCTCCATGAGGAGCATGCCCGCGTTCAGCGAGTGCCTCCGACCAACCTGCGACTCGTCGTAGCGATCATAAAAGTAGAACGTGCCGTCGCCGACATGCAGGGCCGCGTAAAAGACCTCTTCGACCTGGCGCGCCATCATTGGATAGAGCTGCTCCGGACTCACGAAGTCCAGCTCGACCGCTGCCTCTCCAAAACGCTTGCCGCTCTTGGTCGATGCTTTGACGGTGCTCTCGAGTTGCTCACGAGTGACGACTCCGAACCGATAGAGAGTCTCGCCGAGTCGCTCTTCGGCGACATTGGTTTGCGCGCCGATGACACTCCCCGCGTCGAAATACAAGGATCGAACCTTGGCTTCGTCGATGGAGATGAGCTCACCTTTCCAGCCTGACTGAGCGATCATCGCGATGATGTCGCACAGCGCACCGGGAGTCTTGATCTCACCGGCGAGGCGCAAAACAGGGGCTTGCAACGACTTCTCTACACGCCGCACGAGCATGACGTTGAGAGGACTTCGCTCGAGTCGCCATTCACCCGCGCGAGCGCGGAGGTCTTGGCTCGCGCTCTTGCCCACGGGATGGACCGTGCCCGTCAGGTCGACGCGGACGAGATCATCACGATCGGACATTTTGCGCAAAGGATACACGTAGAAGCGCGTCTCGGATACGTTTTGGACATGTTGCTACCGCCTGCGGCCATCGATCTCGGAAAGCGTCTCGCCCTTGCGAGCTACTTGGCGGACGATCGCACGTCACTCGCTTTGTATTTGGCGCTCGAGCTCAACCGCCCACTCATGATCGAAGGTCCCGCGGGTGTTGGGAAGACCGATCTGGCTCGCGCGATCGCCGAGGCGCTGTCACGACCACTCTTGCGCTTGCAATGTTACGAGGGCCTAGACGAGTCGAGGGCAATCTACGAGTGGGACTACGCCAAGCAGATGCTCTACACGCAGCTCTTGCGAGAGGCGGTCGCCGACAAAGTGCGCGGCGCGGAGTCTCTGGCGACCGCGGCCGATCGCATCGAGAGCGATGCATTTTTTAGCGAGCGATTTTTGGTTCAAAGGCCTATTTTGAAGGCACTTCGCAGTGACGCACCTGTGGTGCTCCTGATCGACGAGGTAGACCGCGCCGACCCCGAGTTCGAGGCGTTGCTCCTCGAAGTATTGAGCGAGCAGCAGGTCACCATTGCAGAAATTGGAACGATGCGCGCAAAGCATCCTCCGCTCGTCATCCTCACGACGAACGCCACACGTGAGATGACCGATGCGCTTCGGCGGCGCTGCCTCCACCACTATCTCGACTACCCGCCTCCCTCTCGTGAGGTGGCGATTTTGGAGTTGCGAGTGCCAGGTATTGCAAAGGTGCTCGCAGAGCAACTCGCCGCATTCGCAGCCAAGGTGCGCGCCATGGATCTGCACAAGTCGCCCTCGATCGCAGAGACGATCGACTGGGCGCGCGCGCTCGTCACACTCGGTGCCAGCTCACTCGAAAAAGATGTGGCTGCGGCGACGATGGGTGCGTTTCTGAAGCACGAAGAAGACCGCGAGAAAGCCTCCGCAAAGCTCTAGCAATTCGTTTCAAGAGATTTTCAGACGCAAGAGCCGAGCGTAATCCTGGACCATTCGCTCGATCGAGAAACGCTCTTTCACTCGCACAAA
>JAYVXK010000063.1:0-2693 GCA_043785265.1 Myxococcales bacterium
GATGCCCGTCGAGTGCGAGCGCACCAAGTTCTTTTGCAACTGCCTCACGTCTGCCGCCGAAATGCGCGTCTCTGCGAGCGCGCCAAAGCCGGTGTTCACGCCATAGACATTCGGCGCCGAGTCTCCCGCGCGGACAATCGCATCGATCGCCGCACGTGATCGCGCGACCCCGCCACGCGCCGCTGCGTCGACTTCCACGCGCGCGAATCCACGCGCAACACGCTCGAACGCCGCGGGATCAATGGGACGACCGAGTTGAATGGCTTCGCTCATGCTCGGAGCATTTACCACGCAGTCTGAACGACCGACTGGCCTACCCGCGCGAGATCGCCGCTATGAAGGGCTCTGGGGTGGAGACGGACTCGGGACAGCCGAATCGCGGAAGTCCCGCCAAAAAGCGCCACGCTGTACTATGCTCCAGACCTCGCGAAATGCGCACCATCCCATTTTTCTCGCTCTCCATCGCAGCATGTCTGATCGCCCCCGTCGTGGAGGCTGATGACGATCCCAACCTGACTTCGGACGAATTTTCGCATCTCGTCCTCGACACGGGTCGTCTGGCGCCACCCAAGCCGCACGCGGACTGGGTGCACCTTACCGTGCATGGCGAAGCGCAGTTACGGGGGCAGCTCGAACGCAGCTTTCCGTTGGATGTCACGGCCACCACCAAGAACACCAACCCTGGCGCGATCGAAGACTCGATCGGTCAGAACGCATTCATCACGTCGTGGATTCGCCTCACGCCACGCTTGCTCATCAAAGACACGCTCGCGATCACCGCCCAGCTCGACATCCTCCAGGGATTCATCTTTGGACAAACCGCTCACGGCACCTGGCCGGATCAATACGCGCGCGACAACGGCGGCGACTGGGGTACTTGGGTCGGTCCGCGTTGGCTCTTTTTGGATTGGCGCACGCCTTATGGACTGTTTCGCATCGGCCAACAGCCCAACCACTGGGGCATGGGTGTGCTCGCCAATGACGGTGATCACCCGTCGGTGTTTGGCGATTATCGCGGCGGACAAATCAGCGAGCGAATTCTGTTTGGTACAAAACCAGCCGGAAAAGACAGCCCCTTTACGATCGCCATCGCCGGCGACCTCGTCTACCGCGACTGGTCCGCGCGCCTGAGCCGCGGAGACATCGCGTGGCAGGGTGTGCTCGCTGGATACTGGGAGCGTGGCTACAACCAGCTCGGCGTATTCAGTGTCATTCGCAGTCAATCGACGAGCAAACAATCAGGTGCTGACTACAACTCCTACTCAGACACTCTCAGCGCAGGCATCGTGGACGTCGCCGGAAAGTTCGCGACTCCGGTTCCGGGTAGTCCATCGATGTATGTGTTCGGTGCTGGAGAGCTCGCGGCGGTGTTTGGTTCGACCAATCAACTCCGCGACGCACAACAGGCAGCGACCGGCCACGAGACCACCATTCGGTCGTATGGCGGCGCGGCCCAGCTCGGTGTCGTCCACGTGGGTTCGTGCGTCGCGTGCGAACGCGGCCAGCAAGCTGACAAGAAAGGCTCGCCGATCACGTGGGGTGACTTCGTCGCGCAACTCGAAGTGGGTTATGCCTCCGGCGACTCCGACCCTTATGATCGGACCGAGCGGCGGTTTACCTTCGACCCGAACCATAAGGTTGGGTTGGTGCTCTTCGACGAAGTGATGCGTTGGCAAACGGCGCGTGCATCAGCCGCCGCACAAGATCCGCTTTTGTCCAATAGCACCAGGCCCACTCCAGGCGCCAACTTGCTCCCATCCAATGGCGGCGTCTTTGGTGCGCAGTACATTTATCCCACGATGATCGTGAGACCCGTCCACAATCTCGACCTGAAAGTGGGCGCTGTAGTGGCACAAACCACGGCAGATTTGGTCGATCCCTATCGCGTCGCGACACAAGGCGCCTACGTCAACTATCGCGGCGGCGACACAAGGCGGCACGACCTCGGCCTCGAACTCGATGGTGGTGTCGAGTGGCGCAACAAGCTCGACCGCGAGCTGGTGTTGCAGCTCGGTGCGCAGGCCGGTGTGCTCTTTCCCGGCGGCGCGCTGGCAGATGCGTCCGGCCAAACGATGAAGACTCCTTGGCTCGCGGTGCTACGAGTTGGTCTGCAGTTCTGAGGCCCTTATGATCCCTAAGTCTAAGTTTGCAGTCGTCGCTCTGACCGTTGGCGCGCTTGGAGTGTCTGCCACGCCGAGTTGCACCATGGACGTCGCGCCTAAGAGTTTGGGCGAAACGCCTCCGGGTCCAGGAGCGAGGGTGCGCTTCGACCTCGCGGCGCGCCCGCTCCCTGAGGTACCCATCCCCAATGACATTGCCACCTTCGCTGACCCAACCAGTCGCACCGGTCGCCGCGTCAATGCGAGTCTGCTCGCGCCGACCGACTTCGAACACAACGCACGCATCGCGTTTTCGGAGATGGAGGGTTGGGGAACGTATGCACCCATCTGGGTGCAGTTCGACAAGCCAACGGCTGGAGATCCGCGCGCGCCTGCGATCGACTTGGACAGCGTTCGGGCCAGAATGCAGGGCGATCGCTACACTTTCGATGACGACCCTGTTTATGTGATCAACCTCACGACAGGCGTGCCCGCGGTCCTCGACATGGGCAACGGGAGCCTGCCGAGCACACTGCGCGACCCAGACAAATACTGGCCGAACGACCCGCATGTCACCTCCAACAACCTCTTGTT
>JAYVXK010000064.1:0-8861 GCA_043785265.1 Myxococcales bacterium
GGAGAAGCGATCCTCCAAGAGCCGAGCGCTCTTCTCCTCCCCCACGAACGTGGGGGAGGTCGGGAGGGGGCTGACGCGGACGAGAGCGGGGACGGGAACGGGAGCGGGTGCGGGGACGGGAACGGGGACGGGGACAGGGACGGGAACGGGAACCGGGACGGCAACGGGGACGGCGATCGTTGCCTATGAACTCGGGTCCAAGAGCGCAGAACATTTTCTGGAGCTGCGAGAGACTCTCGCAAAAGATGGCTACCGGAGGCTGATCGTCGCGGGCCAGCCGCGCGATCTCGATCAGGTCCGACCGAGTGAAGCGATCGCGCCGGGCGCAAACACTTCGGTCGTCATCGATCGCGTCACGCTGCGAAAATCAGACGCGCGCCGCATTCAACACGCGATCGAAACAGCCTGGGAACGTGGTCATGGTCGGGCTCGCGTGATCTCCGATGGCGCGACATTGGAGGTCGCGCGCGGTCTCGTGTGTCCGAGTTGCTCGGATCGTTTCGAGCCTGCACGCGCGGGTTTGTTTTCTTACAACTCGCCCATCGGTGCGTGCGCGGAGTGCAAAGGTTTTGGGCGCGTCATCTCGGTCGACTGGGACAAGGTCATTCCCGATCCAGAAAAGACACTCGCCAAAGGTGCGATCAAAGCGTGGAACGGATCGTCTGCCGAGTGGGAGCGTGGCGTGCTCGTGAAGTTCTGTGCGCGAAAAAAAATTCCCACCGATGTTCCGTGGCGCGCGCTCACTGACGAACAACGCGAGGCCGTCTTGCAGGGAGAGGGCGCGTGGAAAGGCGGCAAGTTTCCGGGCGTTCGTGCGTGGTTCAAGTGGCTCGAGACGCGCACCTACAAGATGCACGTGCGCGTGTTCTTGGCGAGGTACAGGCAGTACGCACTCTGCAAAGCGTGTGATGGCTCACGACTCAACGACACCGCGCGCACCTACCGCGTCGCAGACAAGAACATCGCTGACTGGCATGCACTCACGGTCACCGAGACACTCGCGCATCTGCCGCGCATCGCTCCGCGTGATGCTCAAGGCAAACTCGCACTCGCAGAACTCTCCGCGCGACTGCACTACCTCGACACGGTCGGTCTCGGATATCTGCGCTTGGATCGCCAGGCGCGCACGCTCTCTGGCGGCGAAGCGCAACGCGCAGGCTTGACCACCGCGCTCAGCGCAACACTCACTGGCGCGCTCTTCGTGCTCGACGAACCGACAGTCGGCCTGCACGCGACAGACGTTCCCAAGCTCACTGGGGCGATGCGAGAACTCGCGCGCGCGGGCAACGCCGTGCTGGTGATCGAACACGAACGCAGTGTGGTCGAAGCTTGTGATCGTGTGTTGGAGATGGGTCCAGGTGCCGGAAAAATGGGCGGATCGGTGCTCTTCGACGGAACACCAAAAGCACTCGCCAAGACAGACACTCCCACCGCGCGCAGTTGGTCGCGACGTGACGAGGCGCCGCGAGCGACACGAAAGTCCAAGGCACGCCTCTCGATTCGTGGCGCACGCGAACACAACCTGAAGTCGATCGACGTCGACATCCCGCTTGGGATCGTCTGCGCCGTCACCGGACCAAGCGGCTCGGGAAAGTCCACACTCAGTCGAGACATCATCTATCGCGGCGTCGCGCGCGCGCTCGGCGACACGAGTGTCGACAAACCTGGAGCGGTCGACCAGATCATCGGCGCCGACGCTCTCGAGCGTGTCGTGTTGGTCGACCAGTCTCCTCTCGGTCGCACCGCGCGAGGCAACGCCGCGACCTACACCAAAGCTTGGGATCGCATTCGAGCCCGTTTTGCAGCCGAATCAGCCGCGTCCATGCGTGGACTCACCGCCGCGCACTTCTCCTTCAATGTCGCGGGAGCGGGTCGCTGCGAAGCGTGCGCAGGCGAAGGCTACGAGACGATCGAGATGCAATTTTTGGCGGACGTCTCTCTGTTGTGCGCGGTGTGCCAAGGCAAGCGCTTCAAGCCAGACGTCCTCGAGGTCAAGCACAAGGGTCTTAGTGTGGCCGACGTGCTCGCGATGACGATCGAAGAGGCGCTCGCGGTCTTCGACACGGATCGGGATGACGACCCTGTCTTTCGCCGCGCGCTCTCGCCGTGTGTTCGCGTGGGCCTTGGGTACCTTCCCTTAGGTCAACCCTTGTCTACCTTGTCGGGAGGCGAGGCGCAGAGACTCAAGCTCGCGCGCGCTCTCTCCGAGAAAGCCAAGAACACTCTCTTCGTGCTCGACGAACCGAGCGCGGGTCTACATGGAGAGGACACGCGTCATGTCGCGCGCGCCATGCACGATCTCGCCGAAGCCGGCGCGAGCGTGTTGGTCGTCGAACATGATCTAGACCTGATTTCAGCCTCGGATTGGATCATCGATCTTGGGCCTGACGCAGGTCCCGATGGCGGACGAATCGTCGCTACGGGCACACCAGAGACTCTCAAGCGGGCCAAAACGCGCACTGGCATGGCGCTCCGCCGAGCGGAGACATCGGCCGCTTCGACAAAACCTTCCCACGCACGTGCCGAACGCGCGGAGTCTCCTGCGATCGTCGTCACGCGCGCGCGCGAACACAACCTCAAGGATGTCTCGTGCAGCATTCCTCATGGACAGCTCTGCGTGGTGACCGGGCCAAGCGGGTCCGGCAAGTCTTCGCTGGCGTTCGATGTGGTGTTCGCCGAAGGGCAGCGCCGATTCATGGAGACACTGACTCCCTACGCGAGACAGTTCTTACCCACGCTTCCCCGGCCCGATGTGGATCGCATCACAGGCGTGCCGCCCTCGATCGCACTCGAGCAACGCACCGCGCGCGGAGGCGCAAACTCCACTGTGGCGACAGTGACTGAGGTCGCTCACTACCTGAGGCTGCTCTACGCAAAGCTCGGTGACTTGCATTGTCCCAAGTGCGAAACACTCGTAGAGCCAAGCTCACCAGACGACCTCTTCGAGCGACTCCGCGCCCACGACGAGACCAAGCGCACGCTGTATTCGCCCGCCGTTCGCGCACGAAAAGGCACCTATCTCGATCTGCTCACGAGCGCCGCGCGTGCTGGAATCGTGAGCGCGCGAGTCGACGGAGCCATCGTCGGGATCGATCCTCCGCCGCGTCTGGCGAAGACGAAAGAGCACACGATCGATCTCATCATTCACTATGGATCACTGTCTGAGCTCCAACGCACTGCCTTCGATCGCGCGCTCGGTTGGGGTAACGGTGCCTTGCGCATCGCAGACGGTCCGCCCACCGCAAAGCCGCGCGACGATGAGCAGTTGATGTCGACCGCGCGCGCGTGTCCCAAGTGTGGAACCGGCGTTCCCGAGCTCGATCCGCGCTGGTTTTCGTTCAACACCAAACAAGGCGCGTGCGAGGCGTGCGAAGGCAGTGGCGTCCAAGGTGGGCCTGAGGCTTTGGCTGAGGGCCGAACTCTTCCCTGCGACGAATGCCACGGGTCACGTCTCTCGGCTGTTCCTCGTCGCGTCCGTTTGTTCGGTGAAACCTACGCATCATTGACTCGTCGCGACGTCGCTGGTGTGTTCGCGCTCGCGTCGAGTTGGCGCTTCGAAGGCAAAGCCAAGATCATCGCCAATGCGCCGCACGCTGAGTTATTGCGTCGTTTGAGCTTCGCGCTCGAAGTGGGTCTTGGTTATCTCGCGCTCGATCGTTCGGCGTCGTCTCTCTCCGGCGGAGAGATGCAGCGCCTCCGATTGTCTGCGCAATTGGGAAGCGGTCTCACCGGCGCGCTCTATGTCCTGGACGAACCCACCATCGGTCTGCACCCGAGAGACACCCGCCGCCTCATCGACAATCTTCGCGCGCTCACGAAGTCAGGTTCCACCGTGCTAGTCGTCGAGCACGACGTCGAGACGATTCGCGCGGCAGACCACTTGATCGATCTCGGTCCTGCAGGCGGTCGCGTCGGTGGACACATCGTGGCGGAGGGACCTGCCGCAGAAGTCCTCGCTCACCCTGACGCTCCGACTGCGATCGCACTCGCGATGCCCACACGCCCGTGGCGAGAACCCTTGGCCATGCCCGATCGCTTCTTGGTGCTCACGGGCGCTCGCGAACACAACCTCAAAGATGTCACTCTGAGAGTGCCTGTCGGCCGCATGACCGTAGTCGCAGGCGTGAGCGGATCCGGCAAAAGCACGCTGGTTCGACGCGTTCTGTATCCCGCGTTGCGTCGCGCGCTCGATCTCGTCGCCGAGACGCCAGGCGCGCACGACAAGCTCACGGGACACAAGTACGTCAAGCGTGCGATGGCGGTCGATCAATCTCCCATCGGTCGATCTCCACGCAGTGTGCCGGCAACCTTCCTAGGCATATGGGACGAGGTGCGCAGACTGTTTGCGTCTCTGCCCGAGTCCAAGATCCGTGGATACTCCGCCACGCGGTTCTCGTTCAACTCGGCAACCGGAGGTCGATGTCCGGCGTGCGATGGGCAAGGCGTCATCGTCAGTGAGATGGCGTTCTTGCCCGATGTGATCTCCATGTGCGAGACGTGTCGTGGAGCGCGCTTCGAGCCAGCCACCTTGGACATCAAGTACGCCGGCCTCTCGATTGGAGATGTCCTCCAACTCTCTGCCGAAGAAGCAGCCGGTGCGTTTGCAGTACACCCTAAGATCGCGCGCCCCTTAGCAACCCTTAGAGATCTCGGCGTGGGGTATCTCCAGATCGGTCAGGGTTCGCACACTCTCTCGGGTGGAGAGGCGCAGAGGCTGAAATTGGCCGCAGAACTCACCGCCGGTTCTGCGCACGAGCCCACTGTCTATGTGTTGGACGAACCGACCACCGGCTTGCATCTAAGTGACGCACGTCGCCTGATCACTGTCTTGGATCGACTGATCGCACGCGGCGACACGCTGGTGGTCATCGAACATCACCCTGACATGATCGCGTCTGCCGACTGGGTGGTCGAGTTGGGACCCGAGGGCGGCAATGCGGGTGGACGAATCGTCTACGAGGGAGAGGCGAAGAAGCTCCGAGGAGCCAAGACGCCCACGGGAAGGTTTTTTGCGTCGACCCACGCTTCGTCCACTTAGCCAAGACCCCCGTCGCGCAGCCACTCGCCGAAGCGCTCGCCGATCATGATGGCCGTGAGATGAGTGTTGGCACTGGGAACCGTGGGCACGATGCTCATGTCTGCGATCCAAAGACCCTCGATGCCGTGCACGCGTCCGCGTGAGTCGACTGCCTTTCCCATCGGTGCAGTTCCACACGGGTGATATCCAGAATCGCACGCGCCTCGAATCCATTCGTGCGCTCGCTCGCTCATGAGTGTTTTGGCTCGAGGCCAGATCATGGTTGCCATGTCGCGCATCGGCTGATTTTGAGAGATTTCGTACGCGAGACGCATCGACGCGATCGCCGCCGTGCGATCCTCCTCGTGCTCCAAAGCCTGAGTGAAGATACGTGGTTTGGCGTTGGCGTCTGCGCTCTCGTAGACGATGCGTCCGTGTCCCTTGGGCTTGCCCACTTGAGTCATGAGTGTGACGAGCGGCAGTGTGATGAAAGGGAAGGGGACGATCGACCCGGCCTGCAGCTGCATGTCCAAAAGGTAAGGTCGACCTTCCCCTGAATAGCGATAGGCAGTCTGAATCAATGGATGCTCGAACTGCACCACTCCCGGTCGCGGCAAAAAGAAGAGCGCCGAGCCGTGGTGGTCCAGGAGCTTTTCTCCGATCGACGGAACGTCCATCACGAGATCCACGCCAATCGCGCTGACCCGCTCTCGCGGCCCGATCCCTGATCGGAGCAAAATGCCCAGTGTGTTGATGGATCCGCCGCAGAGCATCACACGCGTCGATGGGATGGTCTGCACACGGCCGTCGCGTTCTACCTCCACGCCTGTCACGCGCTTGTTGGAAATGAGAACTCGGCGGACGAGCGTGTTGGGCCCGATGCGAAGATTGTCTCGCTTGCGCACGTCTCGGGTCAGGTATCCGCGCGCGACACTCATGCGCTCGCCGGCGACCTTGTTCATCGCATGCGGACCATACCCAAAACTGGTCGGGTTGTTGTGGTCGTCAGTGGAAGGTAGTCCGTGCTCTTTGCAGGCGTCCATGAACGCCGCCTGCCAAGGCACGAGTTCGTCCCGCTTGTGACGGCGGATCGGAATCGGCCCAGAATTGCCGTGCCATTCGTCTTGCACGTCGAGATCGTTCTCGAGCCTCTTGAACGCAGGCAGGCATTGGTCGAACGTCCAATCTGGCAATTCCCATTCGTCGTAATCATAAGGCCGTCCACGCACGGCGATGCACGTGTTGACCGCCGACGATCCGCCTACGACACGACCTCGAGGGAAGATAAATGGAAGGCGCTGGCCCGTCGTGGGCGTGTGATGGTAACCCCAGTCGTGCCGATGAATGGAGTTGCGGCCGCCGTTCCTCAGGTCCTTGGGAATGTCCGTGGGATGATCAGGCCCAGCCTCGAGCAGCAACACGGGTACGTTGCCATTCTCCGTGCCGCGCGACGCGATGACCGCGCCCGCTGCTCCAGCGCCGATGATGATCCAAGGCTCCATCATTTGCTCACGAACACGTGTTGCTCGCCGATCTCCAAGATCGAGACCTTGGTGTCATCTAGACCGAGTTTGGGCATCGTCGATCGAAGTGTGCTCGCGCATTGACCCGGAGCGTCGTCCGAGTTGATGAATGTATCGAAGTGAATGGGCATCATGTGGTCCGCGCCGAGGTCCAAAAATGCGTGGAGAGCTTGCTCGGGATCCATGTGCGTGCGCTCCATGAAATCTCGTGGTGCGATGGGACAGATGGGGAGCAACGCGAGATCGAAGCGACCAAAACGCGCGCGCGCAGCCCTGAAATTAGCCTCATTGTAGGATGTGTCGCCGCCAAAGTAGACCGACAATCCATGATACTCGAAGACCCACCCGAGAAACGATCGCGGGTGAAACGCTTGGTCGACTCCGTAGCGACCCCCGACGTGTGAGACCGGCACAGCGGTGATGCGCACACCGTGAGAGACCACAGACTCCCACGGTTCGAGTTCGCGACTCTCGAACGCGTAACGCGGCACGGAGGATCGCGCACCAGGAGGCAGTAGCAAGAGGGGGATCTTGTCTTCGATCAATTCGAGTGAACCAAAAGACAAGTGATCGAAGTGCATGTGAGAGATCACGACGGCTGCGAGCGGTGGGACGTTCTGCGCGTCGAGTCCAGGTTCGACGAGCCGCGGGGACAACTCGCCGACCGCATGCGTGAAGACGGGATCAGTCATCATGAACTGATCGTCCAACTGCAAGAGCACCGTCGCGTGACCTACCCACAAGGCAGACAGTCTGGAGTTGGGTCGGTAAGGATTGGTGACCTTATTGAGAACGCGTCGCGAGTCCCCCGCCTGAGCCAAGTTGTTCGCGATGACGCGCCCACCAAACCCGCAATCAACCAAACACCCGAGCACGAACAGAAGAAAAGCGCGGCGCATCAAAAGTACCTAATTTGAAGGGCGGTGATGATCTCTCTCGCTTCCATCCGCGGCGCTACAGTGACCGTCAGGCCGAACACGCCGAACAAAACATAAGCCCCCATCTCGAGAGCAAAGCCGTCGCCTCCAGACGCGCGATAGTAAGATCCACCAAGCGACCACGCGAGCGACTCGCCCTTGCCCAAAATGGGAAGGTAGACGCGCGTGCCGAAGCGAGCGACCCAACCTGTTGCACCATTCGGCGCGCCTACGTACTCGGGCGATCCGTAGAGTTCCAACGATCCCGAATAGCGCGCGATCGGCGCGACGAAGAACGCTCGCACCAGACGCGCAGCGACACCGAAAGAGAAAACGAGCGGTGTGATCTGCCAGCGCATGCCGCCGTGCGCCGCGCCGGATCCATAAGCCACGAGTGGACTGGGCACGAGCTGCGTGACAGCCCACACCGCTGCGGACGTCACGGGGGGAACCGCGCCGTCTGCAGCGAGCGCAGAACTCGCGCACGTGATCGCAATCGCAATCGCGCTGAAAAAATGCCGGAAACGCACGTCACGCGCCACCGTACTAAGCGCGGGCGCCGAGGGCTAGTTGGAGGAGCGCTCTCTTGTGATCGGAGTCGAGTATAGTGCGCGCGTCCCATGCAAAAGCTCGACGTCGACGACCCGTTCACCCTAGAAACAGCCTGCTCCGTCGATCTCGCCGATGATGCGCGAGTCAACGATGTACTCGATCGCGCACGAGCGGCAGCGCGGTCTTTCAGGGCGAGTCGCATCACGGATCGAATGGCCCTCGTCGAAGCAGCAACGAAGGCGATGGAGGCGCGGCAGGCGGAGATCGCGCTCGACATCTCTCGCATGATGGGCAAGCCCGTCTCGCAAGCGCAGGGCGAGGTCGCGGGCATGGCGAGTCGCGCGAGACACATGATCTCGATCGCCGAAGCCTCTCTCGCAGACGTGGTGATCCCCAAGGAAGGTTTTGATCGACGCGTGGTCAAAGAGCCGCTGGGTGTCGTGCTCGATCTGCCCGCGTGGAACTACCCGTTGCTCACGGCGATCAATGTCATCGCCCCTGCAGTGCTCGCTGGCAACGCGGTCATCGTCAAGCACTCGCCACGCAGTCCGCTGTGCGGGATGCACTTCGCGCGAGCGTTCGCAGAAGCAGGCGCCCCTAAAGACCTCGTGCAGTCACTCGACTGCGATCACCCTACGAGCGAACGCATCGTCGGCGATGGTCGTGTCGATCACGTCGTGTTCACCGGATCGATCTACGGCGGCCACCGCATCTCGGAAGCCGCGAGTCGCCGTTTTGTGAACATGGGTCTCGAGCTCGGCGGAAACGATCCGGCCTATGTCGCGGCGGACTGTGACTTCGACAAGACTCTCGAAAACATCATCGATGGTTGCATCTACAATGCGGGCCAAA
>JAYVXK010000065.1:0-2689 GCA_043785265.1 Myxococcales bacterium
CACTTCGCGGGCTCGCCGATCTTGGTGACCATTCCGCTCTTCACGTTCGTCGGTTACGTGCTCGCAGAATCGAAGACCGCAGAGCGTCTCGTGCGCGCGTCGACCGCCGTCTTTGGATGGATGCCGGGCGGCTTGGCGATCGTGTGCGTGGTCGCGAGCGCCATCTTCACGCTCTTCACCGGCGGCAGCGGTGTCACCATCATCGCCATCGGCGGTTTGCTCTATCCGGCGCTTCGCAAGCAGGGTTACTCGGAGAACTTCTCTCTCGGTGTAGTCACGAGCGGCGGTTCGCTCGGCTTGCTCCTGCCCTACTCGCTGCCGCTGATCATTTATTGCCTCGTCGCCAATGTCGACTTCGTGATCGCGTTCAAGGCCGTGATTGCGCCTGGTTTGCTCGTCCTCTTCATGTTCGCGGCCTACGCCGTGTTCGTCGGCATTCGCGAAAAAGTGCCGAGAGAAGCGTTCGACATCAAGAAGGTCGGCACCTCACTCTGGGAACTCAAGTGGGAACTCGGCGTGCCCGTGATCCTCGTCGGCGGCATCAAGACCGGTCTGCAGATCGACGAGTGCGCAGGCGTGGTCGCGCTCTATGTCGTGCTGATCGAGGTGTTCGTCTACAAGGACATCCAGTTCAAAAAAGACGTCCCTCAAATCGCGAAGAGCGCCATGTCTCTCGCGGGCGCGGTCATCTTGATTCTGTCGATGGCCAATGCGCTCATCAACTATGTCGTGAACGAAGACATCCCTGGCAAGGTGATGGCCTTCATGACCGAGCGCGGAGTCGACACGACGGCCGAGTTCTTGATCGCGATGAATGTGTTCTTGCTCGTGCTCGGCATGCTCATGGAGGGCTTCAGCGCGATCTTGGTCGCGGTGCCGCTCATTCTGCCGTTCGCGGCGCGGTTTCACTTGGGACCGTTTCACACGGCGATGATTTTTTTGCTCAACCTCGAGCTCGCGTATTGCGCGCCGCCGCTCGGGTTGAATCTGTTCATCTCGAGTTTTCGGTTCAATCGCAGCGCGGTGAGTTTGTATCGACCGATCATGCCTTTTGTAGGGGTGTTGCTCGCGGCGTTGCTCATCATCAGTTATGTGCCTGGCATCAGCGACATCATGATTCGCGGAGACATCGCCGCTGCGCGAGCGAAGGCGGTGAAGCTCAAGGCCCCGCCAACCGACGCATGGAAGCTCGAATGCGTGCAGGCTGATCCCAACGATCCGCAGCCGTGCAACGAAACGGAGTGCAAGCAGTACAACACCGCAGCAGACTGCGCGTGTCGGTTCAATCCGGCCGACACGACATGCAAAGCCGCCCTCGAAAAGGCCAACACCCCGGTGGAGACTCCTGACGCAAGCGCGCCTGACAGCGGGCAATCGAGCGCAGACGACGAACTCTACCGACAGATGATGGGTGTTGGTGCGGACAACGACGCTGGCATCGATTCAGCGACGGCGGCGCCGAGCAACACTGGGCCCACTGACGAAGAGTTGATGCGCGAGCTCATGGGCGTGGGCAAAGACGGCGGCCACTGAAGCGCGATATACTCGAGGCATCATGAGTGGGCCTCCGTTGACAGACGACTGGACGCAGCAAGACGCGCGTCCCTATTTCTTGTGGGACGAAGCCACGACCACGCGCGAGTTCCGTGAGCGTCTCGCGCACGCGTCGACAGCCGACAAGTCGCGCCTGTTGGGCAAACTGATGCGCGAAGCGCGAGACACGGACGTCTGGGCTTTCACGACCGTAGCGGAGGTGCGCGCGCACTGGCCGATGATCGAACGCTCCTTGGGGCGACGTCGACCGTTTTGGGAGTTTGTTCTGTCGTCGTGGGCGCGTCTTGGTCTCGCCTAGCGAGAGACTCAGCCCGCTCCAACTGGAGATGCTGCATGCGTTCTTCGCGCGCGCGTCTGGTTTTTTTCTCACGGGGGGTGCAGTCCTCGTCGGATGGGAGCTGGGCCATCGAAGCACCGACGATCTCGACCTGTTCACCAACGAGGACGGCGCGATGGAGACCGCGGACGTGTCCGTGAAGGGCGCGGCAGCAGCAGTGGGCGCGCAAGTGAAGGGTCTCATCGCGTCGCCAGATTTTCGGCGTTTCTTGGTGACTCGCGGCGCAGAGACTGTCGACGTCGATGTGGTGCGCGACCGCAGCGTCCGGCTCTACGCCAAAGTCATTCGTGATGGGATCGAGATGGACTCCGCGGAGGAAATCTTCGTCAACAAAATTTGCGCGATCGTCGGCAGAAGTGAACTCCGTGACATCGTCGATCTCCGCGCCCTCGAGAAACGCGGCTTGCGGGTCGAAGACTATCTCGCACAAGCGCAGCGCAAAGACGGCGGCGTCACATCAGCGACACTCGCTTGGTTGCTCGGAAGTCTCGAAGGTGGAGATGCCGAGACCCGAGCGTTCGCGTCAGAGTTGTCGGAGCGCATGTTGAAGTTCGCTGTGCCCAAGTAGTGCGCGCACCAATCGTCCAAGTTTGCCTTTCAGATCTTGATGCTCTTCCAGCCGCCGGCGCGAAACTTCATGGTCATCGTGATCGACGCGAGCACCGCGTAGACGCACGCCGCGGTGAAGATGCCGTTGAGACCCATGTTGGCCTTCACGCCGAGCACCCACGCGCCAGGGACGAGCCAGCCGAAGACCAGCAAGAATTGAGCACCGGCGACGAACTTGGTCGAACCTGC
>JAYVXK010000066.1:0-2689 GCA_043785265.1 Myxococcales bacterium
CGCGATCGAGAATGCTCTCTGTTGATGTCGCTCGACCAAACGGCGAAATGCCTCTTTGTCGCCTGCTTGCGCTCGCGTGATCAGCGCCCTGTCCTCCTCAGCCTCACGCGCCCTTGCCTCTTTATTGGACGCAGCGAGGCCCGCCTTATTCAGGGTTTTCGCGGCCCGAGCGTGCGCCGCTTGCCCATCAGCGCGCTTGCTCTCGCTTGGTGTGAGCTTGGCGACAGCGCCATTGCCAGGCGCCGCCTTCAGGTCGTCCTCGGACGGCGGCTCGCTGTCGCGATGAGGCGAGGACATCGCTGGCACCCTACCAGTCGTCAGCGTTTGGGGGCGGTTTCTTGGAGCTGACCGAGAGTCACTTTTTGGTCGAAGAGCTTGCCACCGCGATTGACGCGCAAAGTGACTGTTTTGCCAACGCCTGTGGTGGAGGCCAGCCACTGAAGGAGTGTTCCGTGATCGATGGGGGTGCCGTCGAACGTGAGGATCACATCGCCTTGAGCGAGACCCGCTTTGTCTGCAGCGCCACCCGGACTCACATATTCGAGGACCACGCCTTTGTCGTCCGTCAACTTGAGCGCCGTTCGCTCTTCGGGGGTGAGCTCGCGAGCGTCTCGGATGCGAACACCCAATGCGCTGCGCGTGATGTGGCCGTCTCTCAAGAGCATGGGCAGGAGTTGCTTGACCATGTTGATGGGAATCGCAAAGCCAATGCCCTGCGCCCCGCCACCGCGAATGGCCGAGTTGATGCCGACGACTTCGCCTCTGAGATTGAGCAACGGCCCGCCCGAGTTGCCTGGATTGATCGAAGCGTCTGTCTGCAAGAAATTGTAGTAGCCGCTGGGATCGAGCGGAACGTCCTCTTTTGTGCGTCCTTTTGCGCTGACGATGCCCGCCGAGACCGTGTGTTCGAGGCCGAACGGGTTGCCAATCGCAATGACCCAGTCTCCCACTTCGATCACATCCGAATCGCCGAGACTCATGGGCGTCATCGGATCTTTGGGATCGATCTTGACGACAGCCATGTCGGTTGGACCATCACGGCCGAGGATGCGACCGGGAAATTCGCTGCCGTCGGTGAGCTTGACCATGATCGACGTGGCGTCTGCGACCACGTGATTGTTCGTCAGGATGGTGCCGTCCTTGTCGATGACGAACCCCGTTCCCAAACCAGAGGTCTCCCGCTTGCGGCCGTGACCGCCGACGACTTCTTCGCCGACGGTGAAGATGGTGACGACACTGGGATTGGCCGCCTTCGCGATGGGCGCGAAGCTCATCGGCATCATCATGACGCCGATCCCGTTGGAATCAGCCGGTTTGATGGTTGCCGTGGTCAACGCGGTCGTCGGTGCGCTCCCCACGGGCACCGCGCCAGAGGGGATGTCGGTCGTTCCGGAGTCTTTGGCTTTGCCACACGCGAGCGCAAAAACGGCAATCGCGGCAAAGGCGAACGCGCGCGCTCTGCTCACTTCTTGGCCTTTGACAGCTCGACGTAACGAATGCGTAGATCGTACAGAATCTGTCCGAGGATCCGCTCTTCGTCTCCCGTCAGATTGCCTTTGGTCTTGGTCTCGAGCAACGACAATAGATCGATGGTTTGCTTCGCCATCGGCAGGTTCTTGTCGATCTTGCCGTCTTCCGGATGTGGCGCGTCGCCCAGGTGGGTCAGCGCGGAATGGCTCATCGACAGGACGAAGGTCGTAAAATCGAGCGAAACTAGGGCGTCTTCCTTCGCCACAGCGGACCTCCGTTAACTCGAAGCGTCTTCGCGGCCACCGAGAGCGGGCTGCGGAATCGTCACAGCGTCCGTCTGATCCGCGAGATCCGGGAGACCACCCTGCAGCTTCTCCACGTCCTTCGCGGTCAGTGTGCCGTTCTGAAGGTTGCGGTCGCGGACACGAATGTCGAGATCCCAGGGATTGAACTTGTTGCTCATGAAGACTGACCTCAATCTTGTGTGGACCACGCTGCGTCAAAGCCGCAGACGTGCCGTCTGGTGAAACGTGCGCGTCCATGTAGCACGATAGGAGCTGCTTGGGGGTTGGGTCTTTCACAGAGCGCCAACAAGCGTGGGGCTCGACGTGTTCCGCATCCAGCTGAGTCGTGGCACCATCAGAAAATCGCATGATTGATCTGTACGCATGGCCCACCCCGAATGCCTTCAAAGTCTCCATTTTCCTGGAGGAAGCTGAAGTTCCCTATCGAATCATCCCGGTGAACATCGGCAAGGGCGACCAGTTTGCGCCAGACTTTTTGGCCATCAGTCCAAACAATCGCATGCCCGCGATCGTCGACCCTGAGGGTCCGGATGGCAAACCGATCAGTGTGTTCGAGTCGGCTGCGATCCTGATGTACCTCGGGGAGAAATTCGGGCGGTTTTTTCCCCAAGAAGCGCGCGCAAAAACCACCGTTTTGGAGTGGCTCTTTTGGCAGATGAGCGGCGTGGGTCCCATGTTCGGGCAGCTCGGACACTTCACCCGCTATGCACCCGAGAAGATTCCGTACGCGATCGAGCGCTACACCAAAGAGTCCAAGCGATTGGTCGGGGTCCTTGATCGGCGCTTGGCAGAAGTGCCCTTCGTCGCTGGGCAATACTCAATCGCGGACATGGCGATTTACCCATGGGTCAAGCTCGCGGGCTCCGTCTACAAAGAGATCGCCGACATGGACAAAGAGTTTCCCCACGCAAAAA